>CALPPK020000313.1 GCA_943325435.2 Bifidobacterium breve | reverse complement strand
CTACTGGTACTACATGTGGTGAACCATCAGAGCGCAAGGTAGTCAGTGATGCAAGGTGATACTCGCTGAGAAACGCCAGCATCTCTTCAGTGATTATTGGTTGCGAACTCATTGTTAGTTCGTGTTCAGTGCGTCAAGAATGTTCACTCGTGTTGCACGCCATGCCGGGTAGATAGCAGCAAGCAATCCAACGATGAAGGACATAATCATGATCACGATTGTTGGCCCAACAGGCAGCTTGAACGACGTAAGACCTTGGTCTTTCAGTGCAAACACAATTACCCAGCCGAGACCAATACCAAGAATGATTCCGAGCACGGCTCCTAGTAGTGATGTGATGACGCTTTCCCAGCGCACAGTGGTGCGAACTTGGGATCTGGTCATACCTACTGCACGGAGAAGTGCGAGTTCTCGCTGGCGTTCAAACACACTGAGAAGCAACGTAATGATGATGCCGACAATTGAGATAATGACAGACAACATCAGCAATCCGTAAATGAGCCCAAGCAGTTGGTTCACTTGTCCGGATTGTTTGTTGATGTATTCCTGCTTCGTCAACAGTTCACCTTGGCCGTACTTCTTCACGGCCTTATCAAGTGCGGCGAAAGCCTCTGCATTGCTGACGCTGTTCTTGGTCTTGATGTACACACCAATATCGAACATGATGATCGCTGAACCATCTACAAGAGCACTGTTGGCGATGTAGTTACCAATTTCATCATTCACGAAGAAGCCAGCAACCTTCAGTGGTCGAGTTGAGCCATCGCCAAAAGTTGTTTGCAAAACAGACCCGATTGCGATGTTTTTCTTCTTTGCAGTTTTCTCTGAAACGAAAATATCAGACGTTGTCAGATCCGAATATGTTGCATTGATGAGGCCAATGTCCCACAACCCCTCAATGGTTTTGGGCGTAATCGTGGTGAGGTACTGACCTTTGTCTTCAATCTTGACGGTGAGAAACCCGAAGCCTGTTGCTTTCTCTACTTCTGGCAACTTATTCAGATCAACTGCTAACGACGGACTAATTCCACCGAATCCTCTGGCATCAGTGCTGATGGCATAGTCGCCTTTGAATTGAGCAGTGAAGACATCATCGATCTGGCCTTTAATAGACGCAGCCAAAGCAGTAACCGCAGTAACCAGTGCCACACCAATAAGAACTGGTGATGCAGTGCGTGATGTGCGCTTTGGGTTACGGGCAGAGTTCTGGCGCGCCATTACTCCGGTAACGCCGCGGAAACGTGCGGCAGGTCGACCGAGGAACATTGCAACAGGACGAGCAATGATTGGCCCGAGAACGATTGTTCCGATGAATACAAACAAGATGCCAATTCCTAGGTAGTTGTTGCTGGCACCCGCGACGACAGCAACAATCACTGCAAGACCAAGTGCAATGGATAGCAGACCTGCGTAGAGGCGCTTACGGCCAGGTTCAGCAATCTCTAGTGCAGTTGCACGCATGGCTGCTAGTGGCGGAACTTTGCCGGCTCGTCGTGCAGGCAAGATGGCTGAAAGCACCGTGACGATTAAGCCAATCATGATTGTTGACGTAACTGTGTTTTGTGACAAGACAAGTCCGCCACTTGGAATGTCAATATTCACTGCGCGCAAGAGTGCACTGAGGCCAGCAGACAAGCCGATTCCGGCCACAAGTCCAATAACGGAGCCGAGAAGACCAACCACGGTTGCTTCAATCAACATTGCACGAGTGATTTGCTTGCGGCTCGCGCCAATAGCGCGCAATAAAGCATTTTCGCGTTGGCGCTGCGCTGCGCTAATGGAAAAGACGTTGTAGATAACGAAGCAGCCAACGCCGAGTGCGATGAAACTAAAGGTCCTCAGCAAGATGCCAAAGAAATCAAGTGCGGAGCCAATTTGGTCTTGTGTTTCCAGAGTTATCTCAGAACCAGTGAGAGTTTCTGTTTTCGAAGTTGTCGGCAATGCATCCTGAATTGCCTTCGCAAGTTTCGCGTCAGAGACGGACCCGTCTCCGCTGATAAGAATTGCGTCGATGAAGCCAGGTTTTGCGAGAAACTCAGCTGCAGTAACTGAATCGAATAACGCAAATGTTGCTCCACCTGGGGAACGGACATCTCCGTACGAGGCAATACCAACCAATGTGAATTCACGGCTGCCAGATTGCGCAACTACTTTTACTGTGTCACCAAGTACGTACTTTCCTGCTTTCGCGGACGCTTCGTCGATTACTACTTCGGTAGGGCCGTTTGCCCATTTTCCTTCTGCAGTGGTCCATAGAGCACCAGCAAACTCTTCACCGACGCTGCCGAATGTTGGCGGGCCTTGACCATCAGAGCCAATTGGCTTGCCATCTTTTCCGATGATGCGTGCGAACGCTTGAATATCAGGAGAAGCATCTCGAACGCCTGGCACTTTTTCAACTACTGAAACAAGATCGGCAGAAATGCGTTGGCGTTCTTCTTGGCCGAAATCACCTTCAATTACTTGTGTTGACCGAACATAGGAATCAACATTCTTGAACACATCGGAAAACAAGTTGTCGAATGTGCGGTTCAAGGTGTCAGAGAAAACTGAAGTACCTGCCAAGAAAGACGTGCCGAGAATTACGGCAAGTGATGTGAGAATCAGACGGGCTTTTCTACCCAAGATGCCCTTGAGTGCAATACGAAACATGGCTTAGTTTCCGAGGTTCTTCATGAGGTCAAGAACGCGAGCTGCTGTGGGCTCTGTCATTTCATTGACAACATGGCCGTCGGCCAAAAAGATGATGCGATCTGCATAAGCAGCAGCAACAGGATCATGTGTAACCATCACGATGGTTTGTCCAAGATCATCAACTGCTTTGCGCATGAACGTGAGAATTTCAGCACCAGTGATGGAGTCAAGGTTTCCTGTTGGTTCATCCGCAAAAATAATGCGGGGCTGCGATGCAAGTGCACGAGCAACTGCGACACGCTGTTGTTGTCCACCAGATAACTCGCTTGGACGATGTGTTAGACGATCCTGCAGATGAACAGTGTTAATCACTTTTTGAATCCAGGCTTCATCGCCCTTGTTGTTTCCCAACATCAGCGGAAGGCGAATGTTCTCATTCGCTGTCAACGTGGGAACAAGATTGAACGACTGAAACACAAAGCCAATCTTTTCGCGGCGAAGCTCAGTGAGGTCCTTGTCTTTCAAGGTTGACAAGTCGGTTCCGTCAATGATTGCTGAGCCAGACGACAGTTCATCAAGGCCGGCAATG
>CALPPK020000312.1 GCA_943325435.2 Bifidobacterium breve | reverse complement strand
CCAAAAGTGTGAACGATGTTTATGCTCCTGTTGCTGGGACAGTCGTGGCAGTTAATGAAGCGCTGATTGCAACTCCGGAACTTCTTAATACAGACCCGTATGTAGCTGGGTGGATATGTGACATTGAGGTTTCAGAGATGAGCGAGGCCGATTTGATGACACCGGAGCAGTACTCAGCACTTATTGGTGCGTAGTAGCTAGTAGTTATGTCGTACGTGTTTTGTAACCAGTGTGGTCATCGGAATCCACCGGTGTCGGCGTTCTGTTCAGCTTGCGGAACTGTCTTAGACATCGTTTCCGACCACACGATTACTTTGGCCAAGACAGATTCGCTACAAGATGCGCCAGGCCCAGATGATGACGTTCAAGTCTCGTTGACAAATATTTCCCGGGGAACAGCAATTCTTGTTCTGCGCGGAGGTGAAGGGGAGGGCGATCATTATGTGTTGTCCTCGCCCGTAACCAATATCGGACGTCATGCTGATTCGGATATCGCACTTGATGACATCACTGTGTCTCGTCGTCATTGTGAGATCACTTCTGAGAACAGTCGCTTCATAGTTCGTGACGTCGGATCCTTGAACGGAACATATGTCAACCAGAAGAGGGTCGACATGATCGAACTTACTCAGGGCGACGATTTACAAATAGGAAAGTTTCACCTGGTTTTTTTAGAGAGGCCAGATGAAAAATCATGAGCGATCGTGACTACCTCTCTATCGGTGAAGTGCTTGCGCAGCTTCTGGAAGAATTTCCAGACGTCACCATTTCAAAGATTCGGTTCCTAGAGAGCCAGGGCTTGATCGTTCCCGAGAGAACTCCTTCTGGTTACAGAAAGTTCACATCTGCAGAAGTGGAACGTCTTCGTTTCATTCTGCAAGAACAGAAGAATAACTACCTTCCTCTGCGCGTTATAAAGGGAAAACTGGAAGATGAGAGTCAAGACATCAGTCGTGACTTAGACAACATCAGCGAATTGGTTTCGACGTCTGGGCACCCAGCAGCACGTGCTGCAATGCCGCGACCAGCCGCTGTTGAACAGTCATCTCACCTTGAACAAGACCCCATCGTGCCGGCATCTGTAAAGCGTCAACAAAGAAAAGTTGCTCTGCAGCACGCAGATAAGACTGAGTCAATTCCACGTGATCAACTTCTTGAGCAAGTTCATATTGACTCGGCTTTCCTTAAAGATCTAGAAGCTGCTGGACTCGTGAGCGGGCATAACGTTGGCGATACAACTTTCTTTGACACGCATTCAGCTGCTATTGCTCGCACTGCAGGTCGTTTTCAGGAAATGGGAATTGATATTCGTCATTTGCGTGCCTGGAAGTCCTCAGCAGATAGGGAATTAAGCCTGTTTGAGCAGAGGATCCTTCCGTTATTGCGACAAAGAAACCCGGCGTCACGTGATGAGGCTCTTGAAATGCTTGCTGAATTCATGGAACTCGGTGGCGAATTACGTAACTCGTTGTTAATGCGAGATATCGCCCGTTTGACGGAACAGAAGTAGACATGAAGTCTCTCTCTGTACGTGGTGTACGTATTGATCGGCTTTCAAACACGCCTGTAGTCACTTTGCGCGAAGAAGACGCGCCCCGTCGTCAGTTTGAGATTTTTATAGGTGCCCCAGAGGCTGCTGCCATCAAGACTGCGCTCGACGCTGAACAAACTCCACGACCTCTCACGCATGACCTGTTTGTGCTTGCTCTCGAGCGAGTGTCGGTCTCGGTTAGTCGAGTTGTCCTGACCCACGTATCCAACGGTACGTACTACGCGGATCTGGTCTTGACTCCAGACGGTGGGCCAGAAGTGACTGTTTCGAGCAGGCCGTCTGATGCGCTTGCCATCGCTCTGCGGGCCTCGTGCCCAATCTTTGTTCTCGACGACCTCATTGATTTGGTGGGCGAAGTCATTGAAGAGGACGAATCTCGTACAGATACGGGAATTATCGACGAATTCAGGGATTTCATCGAGAATATTTCCCCGGAAGATTTCGACACCTGACATCTTGACGGCGGAGCCTTTTCGGCCGTAGCGTCTTACACCCGCGTAGTTTCCATTTCGGAGCGAAGCTAGCGCCAAGCGAATCGGTATCTCAATGACTCAAACTTTCAGTGGAACGCAGGCAGCAGGCGTAGTCGGAATTACTTATCGTCGTCTTGACTATTGGGCACGAACTGATCTCGTGCGTCCGTCTGGAACAGATGCCGCAGGAAGCGGAAGTCGTCGTCGTTACACGTATCGCGACTTGCTTGAGTTACGCATCATCAAGCAACTTCTCGATGCCGGTATTCGTTTGGAATCCATTCGCGATGTCTTTGCCTACCTACGCGACCACATCGAGACTGATATTTCAGCAGCGCATTTGGTTATCGACGGATCATCTGTCGTGCTGTGCAATGGTGATGAGTTGATTGACGTATTGCGTCACGGTCAGGGCGTTCTGAACATCCTTCCTATGGATTCAGTGCGTGATCAAGTTGACAAGCAGATTGTGTTGCTTCATCCAGTCGATGATTCGATTGACGATGAAATTTCGCGGGCAGTGTAAAGGTGCGTTTTTCGCCTCTTGATGCCCAGCATCGTTTACTTGATGCAAAAATGGTTCCCTTTGGTGGTTGGGACATGCCACTGGCGTATCCATCAGGAACTCTTGCGGAGCATGCGGCGTGTCGTGCGGGCGCAGTTATTTTCGATGTGTCTCATCTCGGTACCGTACGTGTCGAGGGCGAGAAGGCGTTCGAGCAGTTACAAACGTGTCTGACGAATGATTTGTCACGGATAGCTCCAGGTCGGGCTCAGTACACGCACTTACTCGATAAAGACGATGCAAGTGTCCTTGACGACATCATCGTGTGGTGGGTAAGTGATCAAGTTTTTGACGTAATGCCGAATGCGTCAAACACGGATCGAGTCGTGGCGGCTATTGGCGGTACAGACACCACCAGCACACGTGCAGTTATCGCTGTGCAAGGACCAGAGGCTCGATCAGTGGTTGCAAAGTTTTGTGCCGAAGCTGCTTCGGTGCGTCGTTTCACGGTTCAAGAAATGCAAGTGTGTGGCTTTTCATGTGTGGTAGCGGGTACTGGGTACACGGGAGAAGATGGTATTGAAATTGCCGTGCCAAATGAAGGTGCTGCAGTTGTATGGAATGCGCTGCGAAAGGCTGGCGCGGTTCCTGCAGGCTTAGGCGCTCGAGACACTCTTCGTCTTGAAGCTGGCT
>CALPPK020000311.1 GCA_943325435.2 Bifidobacterium breve | reverse complement strand
CCACGTCAAGCAAGGTGCCAAGCACGAGGCGCAAGTTATTCAGGACAGTCATGAACGCATGCAGTTGCCCGGCAGTGATGAGCTCTGTTGATTCAAGAACTTCTTTCACTACAGCAATTGAGGCCGCCCTCGACTGCGTGAGTTCGTCGCGCATGTAGCCCTGGTACTCAGCATCGTGTTCGGGGTTTTCGTTATACGCGGTGGGAAATAGTCGACGTAACCGTGGATCATCTGGTCCCATCGCCAATATCTCTGACAATTGATCAACGAAACTCAGCAATGTTGATCTGTCGTCTGCTGACAACGTGATCTCGAACATGTCATTTTCTCGAGCAACGACTGGCCCTTCTCGTTTACGACGCTTCATGTGTCTTGCTGCATCGTTGCCCACAAACCATGTTCGTGGAGTCGAAAAACATCGATCTCTGCTTTTTCGCGTGGGCCATTCGAAACAACGGCTCGGCCCTTTTCATGAACATCCATCATCAGAATGTCTGCTTTTGCTTTGGGGTATCCAAAAAGTTTCTGCAGCACGAACGACACATACGACATCAGATTGATGGGGTCATTCCACACAATGACCACCCAGGGGACTTGAAGGTCAACGACTTCGCCAGTTGCGATATCAACGGAGGGCTCGGCCACTTCAGTTTGTTGGCTTCCAGAGGGAGCGATGAAAATCACATATTCATTCTGCTGGTGAATAGGCGATGTTGCCTACCCACCAATACGATGGGTGGCTGTGCCTATCAACGTTCGCCCTTTTGTCCCGTCACGCCTGACGCGTCGACCTGGCCATGAGTCTGGGCGTATCCCCACGACTGTTGTTGCGGGCTATATCGCACTGACAAAGCCGCGCATTATTGAATTGCTCTTGATCACCACAATTCCCACCATGGTCGTTGCCAATAACGGCTGGCCAAGCCTGTGGCTGATGGTGGTCACGATGGTCGGTGGCACCCTGGCAGCCGGCGGGGCTAACGCCATCAACATGTACATCGACCGCGATATCGACGCCCTAATGGAACGCACCAAGAACCGCCCCTTGGTCACTGGCCTCATTTCGCCACGAAACGGGCTAATTTTCGCGATTTCGCTCGAAATAGTGGCTTTTTTGGTCCTTTGGGCCGGAACCAACCTACTTTCCGGCATTTTGGCGCTCTCGGCCACTCTTTTCTACGTCTTTGTTTATTCCCTGTGGCTGAAACGGACCAGCAAGCAGAACATCGTTATTGGCGGAGCTGCAGGCGCGGTTCCCGTCCTTGTGGGCTGGGCGGCGGTCACTAACTCGCTCAGTTGGACCCCGTGGTTGCTGTTTTTGGTGATTTTCTTGTGGACTCCACCCCATTTTTGGGCCCTAGCCATCAAGCACAACGACGACTACACCGCGGCCGGCGTACCGATGCTGCCGTCGGTGGTATCCCACGAAAAGGTCATTGCCTCAATGGTCCGATACACGATCGCCCTGCTTCTGAGCTCGCTACTTCTTGTCCCAGTCAGCGATATGGGCTGGGTCTACGGAATCTCGGCACTGGTGTTAGGCGTGGCTTTCCTATGGGGCACAATTGCACTTGGAAAATCGGATAGTCCAAGCGCTTCTATGAGACTTTTCTCGTTTTCGATCTCGTATATCTCGCTTCTTTTCATTGCTCTGACCATCGACGTCTTCGTTCGCTAAAAAAGCGCAATCGCACGAACTGGGAACCCCCCGAGGATTTACCTTCTGTGGGAGGGCGATGGGTAGTCTTGATTCGTTACAACTAGGCGCACTCGCTCCGACAGTTCACAAGAACTGAAGGTGTGTATCTGGGAGACCTTCCGAAAATGACCAATATCGACACTCACGTGGGCGCATCAACACATGCACAGGGCGCAGGCTCTGCTCTTGTCGTTTCCGTCGGCCAATGGATCACAAGTAGTGATCACAAAAAAATTGGACGCCTATTCATTGGGACCTCATTACTGAGCGCCCTCCTTGCAGCAGTGCTCGGTGTGCTCTTTGGTCTTGAACGCATAAGCCCAGCTCACATGGAAATCTTTCATGGTGATGCAACTCCACAACTCTTTTCGTTGTACCAGTTCGCCCTTGTCTTTGGTGTCCTAGCTCCGCTCTTCATCGGAATCGCTATTGCTGTTGTTCCAACGCAACTTGGTGCACGTGCTGTGGCTTTTCCACGCGTCGCACAATTTGGTTTCTGGGCGTGGCTCTTTGGCGCATTGATGGTTGATATTTCAATCATCGGCAACGGTGGCCCCGGCGGCGGCGCGACAGATCTTGTTGATTTGTACTTGTTGGGTGTTGCGCTTGCAGCGGTTGGTCTTTTGGCCGGAAGCCTTTGCATTGCAACGTCAGTTCTTACTGCACGTGCACCGGGAATGACACTTGATCGCATTCCTGCTTTTTCGTGGTCAGCTCTTGTTGGCTCGTTTGCAACATTGCTCAGCTTGCCCGTGATGATCGGCACCATCATCTATGTCTACGTAGATCACACACACGCCCAATTGATTTTTGGCGGCAACAAAGGAATCAATTCTTTCTTAGGTTGGTCGTTGTCTCAGCCGATGACATTTGTGTTCGTCATTATGGCTCTCGGAGTTCTCGCCGAAGTTGCGCCAGTTACTGCGCGCACAGAACAACCTCTTCGCCCAGTAGTTCTTGCTGGTATTGCGATTATTTCAACAGCGGTACTTGGTGCTGTCACACAGAGCGCACACATTCTTGATTGGGCCGGAACAAACTCAGACAAAGTGAAGAGCACCCTGCTGCATTCGTTGTTCAATGGTTTGCCGTTGCTCGGGATGCTCATCGTCGTTCTTCTCTCGCTCTTGTGTTTGAAGGTGGGCACACCACGAATTACAGCATCGTTTGCTTTGTCATTGCTCGGCACACTCATGATCATCGTTGGTGTGCTTGGAAACGGGTTGTACAACTTGAAGGCAGCTTCACTTGACGGCACTGTGTTCTCTGAAGGAACCGTTTTGTACCTTGTCTACGGCGGCCTGTTGAGTGCCTTGGGCGCACTGAGTCATTGGGCTCCACTCTTGTGGGGACGCGCCATTGACAACACCAAACTTCTTGGGCTTGCATTGATCGGTTTACTCGGAACAATCTTGGCTAGCTTCCCGCTCTACATTGCTGGGTTTGCAGATCAGCCAGCCAACACAGTTATGGGTTTTGATTACGACGGACCTGTAGCTCTGTGGAATGTTCTTGCTGGCCTTGG
>CALPPK020000310.1 GCA_943325435.2 Bifidobacterium breve | reverse complement strand
GCTTCGGTAACAACCATGCGCTGTGTTGCCGTGGTGAAGGACGCCTCGATTGGGCGACCATTGACAGTGAGCTTGCCAGAACCAGCGCGTACAACTGCGCGAGCAACTGCTTCTTTACGACGACCAGTTGTCTGAGTGAGAGGTGTGTTAGCCACGATAATTCCTTAGTGATTTAGCGAGCCTTGGCAGCGCTGAGGTCGAGTGCGATTGGAGACTGTGCAACGTGTGGGTGTTCTGCACCTGCATACACTTTGAGCTTCTTGACCATCTGGCGACCAAGTGTTCCCTTTGGCAACATGCCAGCAACGGAACGTGCGATTGCATCGGCAGGCTTGCGATCGAGAAGGTTCTGATATGTCTCGCTCTTCAAACCACCTGGGTAACCCGAGTAGGTGTACACCATGTTCTTTTCTGATTTACCAGATGTCATAACAATCTTTGATGCGTTGATGATGATGACGTGATCGCCCATGTCCATGTGAGGTGCAAAGACTGGTTTGTGCTTGCCGCGCAAAATACGTGCAACTTCTGTGCACACGCGACCAAGGACAAGGCCTTCGGCGTCGACGATGTACCAGACACGCTGGATTTCACTGGCTTTCGGAGAATAGGTACGCATGAGACTTCCTTATGGGTGGCCCAACCCGGGCCGCCGGAACCCCGCAAAAAGGGGGCTTGGTAAGGATAGGGGCGTATTAGGCCACACGGCAACCGTCGAAAGAGGATTCACGAATGAGGCCGAGGATGCACTCTCACCCCGTCGTAGCCCACATCCCAGAAGGTCAAGCCCTGAGCGGGGGCAACGGCAGAACCGTGGGCCCGATCGCGGGCCAACAAGACCGCTCGAGTATCACTGGGCGGGCGTCTCCCCCGGCCCACATCCACCAAGAAACCCACGATTCCACGCACCATCTGGTGGCAGAAGGCATTTGCCCGAATATCGAATACAGCGAGTCCGCCGTCCTGGGCTGCCCACTTCGCGGAGAACAAATATCGGTGGCTGGTTCTGGCGGGCTCTCCTTCACCTTCCAATGGCTTTCGACAAAAGGCCGCAAAATCTTGTTCCCCATACAACGCATCACAGGCCAAATTCATGAGTGGGATAGACAACGGTTCGCGCACGTGCCATGAACGATCAACCAACATTGGTTGCGGTTCCCATGTATTCACCACGGTGTATTTGTATTGACGCCACGTTGCGCTGTAGCGAGCATCAAAATCATTGTCTACCCATTGCGCATCCGACACTGCGATATGCGGCGCACACAAACCATTCACGCTGCGCACTAAACGATGCAGATTCATTGCTTCGGGAATGTCGCATGTGATGACTTGCCCTATTGCATGCACACCTGCATCGGTACGACCCGCAGTACTGAGATGAACAGGGTGACGAACAATGGTGGAAATTGCATCGGTGAGAACACCTTCGATGGTGACGTACGCAGGATTGATTTGAAATCCGCTATACGCAGCGCCGTGGTACCCCACACGCAAACGAACCCGCCGTAAGGCGGGTTCGTTCATAGCGTTTTGTTCCGGTTCCATGACCGGGATGAATCAGATCAGTTCGATGCGCGCCATTGGCGCTGCGTCGCCCTGGCGATTGCCAAGCTTCAAGATGCGTGTGTATCCACCGTTACGGGTGTTGTAACGCGGTGCAACTTCATTAACAAGCTTTGCTGTCATTTCCTTGTCACCGAGGTAACCCTGAATTTGACGAATGCGGTGAACGCGAAGTGGTGAATCTTCCTGTGCCTTTTTGGCCTTGGTGATTAACTTTTCTGCAATCGGACGCAATGCCTTGGCTTTCGCCTCGGTGGTAACGATTCCTTCTGCAGCGAAAAGTGAAGCAGCCATGTTGGCCATCATGAGGCGCTGGTGCTGTGCACTTCCGCCGAAACGTGGTGCGCGACGTGGTGTTGGCATGGTGGTCTCCTAAATTCTCGTAGTTACGCGCGAAGCGTGAGGCCGCGCTCGTCGAGCTTCTGGATGATTTCATCCAGGCTCTTCTGGCCAAAGTTGGTGATGTTCAAAAGGTCATCGGTGCTCTTCAACAAAAGCTCACCAATGGTGTTGATCTGTCCGCGCTTCAAGCAGTTGCGTGGGCGCTCGCTGAGATCGAGATCTTCGATTGGAAGGTCAAGGTCAGGAACTCCGACATTTGCACCCATTGGCTCACTGAGCTCAAGCGACTGTGGCTCTTCAGACAAAGTTGCAATGAGGTCAACAAGTGAACGCAGTGTTGCTGATGCTGACGCAAGAGATTCGCGTGGAGAGATTGAACCATCGGTCTCGATGTCGAGAACAAGGCGATCGTAGTTTGTGCTTTGCGCAACGCGAGTTGGCTCTACTTCAAACATGACGCGACGTACTGGAGAGAAGATTGAGTCAATGGGGATGACGCCAATGATGCGGCTCTCTGCATCGCGATCGGTTGAAAGGTAACCGCGTCCGCGCTCGAACGTAATGTCGAGGGCCAACTGTGCTCCTGCATTCAATGTTGCAAGGTGTAGCGATGGGTTCAAGATGTCGATATCAGCTGTTGTTGGAATGTCTGCAGCGGTAAGAACCATTGGGCCCTTTACATCGATGCGCACAACGACTGGTTCGTCACTACGAGAAACAACGACAACATCTTTCAAGTTCATGATGAACTCTGTGATGTCTTCGGTCATTCCCTTGATAACGGTGAACTCGTGCTCAACTCCGTCGAACTTGACAGTGGTAATTGCAGCACCCGGAATAGATGACAACAACGTACGACGCAATGAGTTACCAATTGTGTGGCCAAAGCCAGGCTCAAGTGGGCCAACTGCAAAACGCTGGCGTGTTGGGTGGTCGTCGCCGATTGCTTCGACTGATGGGCGTTGGATAACAAGCATGATTCGCTCCTGAAGGAAGGGCTAGGGGTTACTTTGAGTACAACTCAACGATGAGTTGTTCGCGGACGGGTACGTCGATGTGCTCGCGCTGAGGCAAATCACGAACAGTGACTTGCTTGTCTCCAGCTTCGAGCCAACCAACAAGTGGACGGTCGAGTGTGTCGATGTTGTGTTGAATCTGGATCATGTCGCGAGCTTTCGGAGCAAGTGCAATGACTTGTCCACGCTTCACACGAAATGATGCAATGTCAACGCGCTTGCCATCAACCTGAATGAGGCCGTGGTTTACGAACTGACGTGCTTGAGGGCGAGTTGCTCCCCAACCGGCACGGAACACGATGTTGTCGAGACGCT
>CALPPK020000309.1 GCA_943325435.2 Bifidobacterium breve | reverse complement strand
CATGTTCGTGCCGTATTCCTGATCCCAACTGATGCCCGGCAGATCTTCATGCGTAATGGGGTACGCGATACTGCTGA
The DNA here is from genome assembly GCA_943325435.2 of Bifidobacterium breve. The sequence continues at coordinate 3,165 of CALPPK020000309.1, read as the reverse complement.
ACCCAAGAATGCTGATGTAGTCACGTGGGAACTGCGAAGTAATCAATGAATGCAATGCCATTGCCACTTTTTTGGCGGGCAAGAATCGGCCTGCCTGCACCATGCTGTATGACAAGTCGAGCATCAACACCGTGGAAGATCGCGTGGTGTGTTCAGTGCGCTCAATCTCAAAATCTTCTGGCAACAGACTGACGGGGGTGCCTGTTCCATTTCGAGAAATTGCATTGCGGATAGTCCGCTGCAAATCAAGTCGGAATGGGTCACCAAATTCATATGGCTTCGAGTCGTAGGTGCGCTCATGGCCACTGCCGTCACGAGCAATTCTGTGCTGACCGAATTTGTCCTTCGACAATTTGCTGAACAGCTCGCGCAAGGCGCTGTTGCCAATAGCTCGTAGGCCGCGTGGTGAGAGTTCTAATTTTCCATCTTTGCGATGCACAAGGCCGGCGTCTTCTAATTGCTTGACAATTTTGGCTAATTGCTCCATGGAGCGGGCAGCGTCTTCACCCAATAAATCCCGCATTTTTTCAATGTCTACCTCAGCTAGTTGGGCTGGGTTTCGAGACTGCTGCAACATTGCTTCCATCTCGTTGAGTTGACCCATTTCGCGCATGGCATCCATGGCCTGCTGCATGTCCATTGGGGTTTCACCACGAAAGTTGTAGCCCTGTTGTTGGCCCGGTGGGCCCTGCTGAGGAAACATGGATTGCAACTTTTGACCCAACTGCTGCACCTGCCAATTGAGGTCCATGTCTTCCATGAGTTGGTCAGATAATTGCTGCAACTGTGAACGCTGTTCAGGCGTGAGCGAGTTCATGAAATCTTGCATGGCTTGCATACGTTGCGCCATGTTTTCTAAAAGCTCGTCCAGCGTTTGCGGATTCTCAGGAAAGAAATCTCCGAATTGCTCCATGAACTCTTCAAAGTGTGGGTCTTCACCTTGCTCGCGCGCTTCGATCATGTTGTTGAGCGCGGCCATCATGTCTTTCATGCGAGCCATGTTTTCTGGCGACATATCTTGGATGCCTTCAGCCATCTGATCCACAACTTGTTGCATCATCTGTTGACGCAACTTGTCCATGAGTTCTTCAAATCGCTGACGAGCCTCTGGTGATTCAAAGTCGTAACTTTGCAATTCACGCACCATGCCAGCAAGGTCTTCGGGCATCATGTCCAAACGAAAGTTGCGTTCCATCGCCGCATCACGCGCGGTCTCAGCGCGACGTTCGTCGCCAGAATTTTCTGCTTCGCGAACTGCGTTTTCTACAGCGTGACGTTCTTCGTCGATGACATCTTGCAATGCTTCAGCAATTTCTGAATACACGCCGCCAAGATCGCCACTTTCTTCAAGTTCCTTTTTGCGCTGACGAATGCGCTCCATCATTTCGCGAAGACCCTCTATTCGCTTTCCGTCCTTGTCGGTCATTCCTTCACGCATCAAACGGCGCAAGGCTGAATCGAGGTCGCCGTGATACATCAGATCATCGGCTAATTCATCAAGAATCCCGTCTGCATCCATACTGAATGGGGTCTGGGTGCCATCCCATCGGGAGTATGTGAATCTCGCAGGCATATTGGCAACCTAGTTGCTCTAAGGTGGTGAACAACATGCGAGTACCAAGAACTTTTGTTTTCGTCGATATCTCAGGGTTTACGAACTTCACGAATGAGAACGGCGACGATGCGGCTGGTCGCCTTTTGGCGTCCTGGCGCGCCGTGACTCGTGATGTGGCATCTGAGACCGGCGTACGTATCGCTAAATGGCTCGGCGATGGCTGCATGCTCGTAGCCGTTGATCAACGAGATGCTGTGCGCTTTTGTTTAGAACTGCAGAAGCGCTCTGCATCTGCCTGTGCCCCGCTCTCTATCCGTGTTGGTATCGCATCTGGCCTTGCATTGCTCTTCGAAGGCGACGACTACATCGGTACCGCCGTCAACCTGGCTGCGCGCCTCTGTGACGCTGCTGCTTCGTACGAAGTGATCATTCCAGTGGATCAGATCGAAAACCTGCCAGAAGGCGTTGTGGCTGTTCCACATGAGCCGCTCACCTTGCGCGGACTCAATGAAGCGATCAACGTCGTCACTCTCACGGGTGAAGCGACCGACGTTGCACGCAATGACACTGGCGAGTTGTGGACACGCTCGCCGTTCGTTATGTAGTTATCGCCGTCGGCGACACATACAGATTCTTTATCTCGCTCTAACCGCGAGAACGGTACGTGGCTTTCGTGCCCGATGCATCTTTGTTGAGACGACGCGTGAGGTGTAAACCTTCCAGCACAAATTCAACAGCACTTGCCAAAACAGCAGGCGATTCATCGCCTTCAGTGAGTACAAGCACAGGAGCCCGTAATGCAGGGATGTCGTTGAACAATGCGATCAGTTCAGCCGATGGAATGTCTTCGCCGACGTGAGCAATTGTTCCCGTTTCAAAAGCGGTAATGACTTCGCCCATCATGGAACCAGGAGCCAGTTCCTTATACACAGTAAGAACTGCAGCTGAGATTAACTGCTGCAAGATGAGGGATTCACGGCCTTCTTCAAGCGACTCGATCTCAACTTTTCCACCAGTGGAAGAAGCAAGAGCATCAAGGTCGCTCACACGTGGCGCTACATCTTTTTCGCCAGCACGTAACGCACGGCGCACTGCGTTTGCACTGAGAATTTCAAAGTTCGAAACGCTGAGACGCACACTGACACCGCTGCGCTGATTGACGTGGCTGCTGCTTCGTGCTTGATGCGAGAACGTTGCGATGATTCGCTCCATAAATGCAGGCATTGTCACAGTGACGTCACCAATTGACGCAGCCCGTGATTCCTGACGCATGATGGCGATTTCGGTTTCCACTTCCAACGGATAGTGCGTGCGAATCTGGCTTCCGAAACGGTCTTTCAATGGCGTAATAATGCGACCACGGTTGGTGTAATCCTCTGGGTTTGCAGATGCAACCAACATCACATCGAGTGGAAGACGAATCTTGTAGCCACGAATCTGCACGTCACGCTCTTCAAGAACGTTCAACAAACCCACCTGAATTCGCTCTGCAAGGTCTGGCAATTCGTTGATTGCAAAAATGCCGCGGTTCGTGCGCGGAACTAAGCCGTAGTGCAAAGTGAGTTCGTCACTGAGGTAACGACCTTCTGCAACTTTGATGGGGTCCACTT
>CALPPK020000308.1 GCA_943325435.2 Bifidobacterium breve | reverse complement strand
GCAGTAACCGGAACATTGCTTGTGCGCGCGATGCGCCAAGACTCAGTCGACATCTGGGGTGACGGCAGCACATATAAAGGTAATGACATCGAGCGGTTCTATCGCTACGGCCTCATGGTGAACCCTGCGCTACGTATTTACAAGCCATGGCTTGACCCCACCTTTGTTGACGAGATGGGAGGCCGCACCGAGATGAGCGAATTCCTTACCGCTCGCAAATTGCCGTACAAAGCCTCGAAAGAAAAAGCGTATTCAACAGACTCAAATATTTGGGGCGCAACACACGAAGCGAAACTTCTTGAAGAACTAAATAACGGCATGGAACTTGTCGAACCAATCATGGGTGTTGCCCATTGGGACGAGAGCATTGCCATTGCATCAGAAGTTGTTTCCATTCGTTTCCACGAAGGTTTCCCCGTTGCAATCAACGGTAAAGAATTCAAATCGCAAGTTGATCTTGTCTTAGAAGCAAACGCCATTGGTGGCCGTCATGGTCTTGGCATGAGCGACCAAATTGAAAACCGCATCATCGAAGCAAAGAGCCGTGGAATTTATGAATCACCTGGCCTTGCATTGCTGCACATTGCATACGAACGCCTTGCTACTGGCATTCATAACGAAGCAACACTTGAGAACTACCGCACCATGGGCCGCCGTCTAGGTCGTTTACTGTACGAAGGCCGTTGGTTTGATCCGCAATCGCTAATGCTGCGTGAACCCCTCATGCGTTGGGTGGGTACTGCAATCACCGGTGAAGTCACTGTTCGCTTGCGCCGCGGAGATGATTACAGCATTCTTGACACGACAAGTCCGAACCTCACATACGCTCCTGATCGTCTCAGCATGGAACGAGTTGAAGATTCAGCATTCGGGCCGCTTGACCGTATTGGTCAACTCACCATGCGCAATCTAGATATCGACGACAGCCGTGCGAAGTTGCAGGTTTATCGCGGTGCGGGCACATTGCCTAGCGGTGGCCTCTTGGCCATCGAAGACAACTCCTGACACAAGCCAGCCAATAACGCTGCACGTTGCGGCATCGTTGCAACCACAACATGCTCTGTGTCGCCATGTGCGCCGCCACCGACTGCACCTAAACCATCAAGGGTCTCAACACCTACAGCAGCTGTGAAGTTGCCATCAGAACCGCCACCAACAACCACACCATCAAGCGCACTGATGCCAATGCGTGTCGCCACTGCAGTGGCAATGGGAAATAGTCCGGCCGCTGCTGATTCATGCATTGGAGGTCGACCAATTTGCCCGCCAACAACGAGACGCGCCTCTGGGTGTTGCAGACGCAATGCTGCGAACGCGGCTTCTACTCGTGGCTTCTCACTAGGCACGGCCACACGAACGTCTACTGCGCACGTGGTGAGTGCTGGCACCACATTGTCTGCCGTTCCTGCCGATGCAAGAGTTGGGGTCACTGTTGTTCCCATTGACTCATCAGCAATAGCCACAATCTGTGGAATCAGTGTGGCCAATTCCACCAACGAGTTGATTCCCTTTTCAGGCTCGAGCCCGGCATGTGATGCACGGCCTTCAATCGACAGCGTGATTGTGCCTGTTCCCTTGCGGCCAATTTTTAGTGCCCCACCATCTGCGCTTGGTTCAAGAACTAATACCGAACCACATGCAATTGCACGTTCTTCAATAAGAGCACGTGAAGCGTGCGACCCAATCTCTTCATCCGCACTAAGCAGAATCTCTACGTGCGAAGAATCTTCTAACGAAGCAACTGCGTAAATGGCTTGAACAATTCCTGCCTTCATGTCGAAGACGCCCGGCCCCGTTGCAATTCCGTCGCGCACAGCAAATGGCAACCGTGCCAACGTGCCCGCAGGGTGCACTGTGTCGTGGTGGCCCAAAATGAGAACCTTCGGGTCGCTGCCCCCGCGCCAATGAATATGTGGCCCGACTGGCGAATCAATCAGTGTTGGTGCAGACCCGAGCATGCGTTCCATCAGGCCTGACAACAATTGTGCGTGAGCTTGCAAACGTTCAATGTCGCGTGATGGAGATTCGCATGACACCAACGCATCAAGGTCTACCAGCATCGCATCAAGGCTGAACGTGTCTGAAGAACTCATGGGTGAAATCGTGCCACGAATTAGCGCTGAAACAGCGTTTCAATTACGACATCTTGGCCAGCAAGCACCTCAGGCAATGGTTCAACACCAATTCCCAGCCCAGTTGGCACCTGCAACATGCCATCTTCAAGCACAAAAGGCCGTGTGACATCAGAGGCGAAATATCGGGCAGAAGCAGACAAGTCGGGAGTCAGTGTGAACCCTGGCATGGCAGCAAGCGCAAGACATGAGGCTCGACCAATTCCCGATTCAAGCATTCCGCCAACCCACGCATCAATGCCGCGGTCAACAAGAACATCATGCATCGCAATCGCATCACGAATTCCACCGACACGCGACGGTTTGATATTGACAACATCACACGCACCACGATCTAGTGCATTCAATAACTGACTCATAGTGTTCACCGATTCATCAAGGCACACGGAGGTGGCCGACCCATGCAGCAACTCTGCATGCGAATCAAGATCATCGGCGGCAAATGGCTGCTCAATGAATTGCAGAGCGAATTTATCTAGAGAGCGCAGCAGGTCAATATCGTCAGCACCATACGCACCATTGGCGTCAGCTTGAAGCGCAAATTCAACGCCCACAGCATCTCGCACCGCTGCAAGCACTTCCACATCATGACCAGGTGCAATCTTTACTTTGACCCGTGCATAACCCTCTTCAACACGCAACATCACTTCAGCAACTACGTCGTCTATGGAATCATGCATTCCGACAACAACACCAACTTCAATTTCAGTTTCATCTGCACCCAGCACTTCAGCCAGAGATTTTCCCTGGCGACGAGCATGCACATCCCATAACGCAGACTCAAGCGCATGCTTAGCGAAGTGCTGGCCTTCAATTCCCCACCATCCGTCGGCAAACAAATCAGCAACGGCCACGTCATGTTGCACCAGTTCAGGTATCAACAGCTGTGACATTGCCGCATAAGAGGCTTCAGCATTCTCTCCGACATAGGCAACACCGCTAGTCGCGACATTTTCTCCCCATCCGATAAAACCGTCAGAGTCAGTGATCTCCACTAATACGGCAGACCGTGACTGATGCGCGCCATCTGATGTACGAAGGGGTGACACAAGAACGAGAGGCACACGCGCCACTCTGATTCGTTCAATACGCATTGTGCCTCCGAAGAACTGGT
>CALPPK020000307.1 GCA_943325435.2 Bifidobacterium breve | reverse complement strand
TGCAAAACAATCGGCATAGGTGTCAGCCATCGTTGCAATGCGGTGGTAAAGATTCGGTTGAAATACTGCAACCACACGACCTGTCAATGCTGGGTGCAAACGCACTGCTTCAATTGTGGCGGAAATCTCTGCGGGCAAATGTGCATAGTCATCAATCAGCAATGATCCATGGAAATAACCACGTTCAGTGAACCGGCGAGCGACACCACGAAAAGACGCAGCTGCAGTGCACGCGTCCTCGGGGTCAACACCCAACTGAACAGACATTGCCAAAGCAGCTGCAAAATTCATCGTGTTGTGTTCTCCACGCAAACTCAGCGCACAATTAAACGTCTGGTCGCCGATGCGCACTTCGACCAATGTGCCATTGCTGTGCGGCTTTGTCGACATAATCCGAACAGTCGAATTCACTGACCACCCAAAAGTTGTTACACGACTGTCATTACGAAGTGCCCTCACAATGTCAGCGGAACCTGCATCATCAGCGTTAAGCACTACAAATCCTGGAGTCCGTTCAACAGTTTCTGCGAAACACGTCTTAATGGCTTCAAAGGTTCCGAAATAATCAAGATGATCAACATCAATGTTTGTCACCACAAGGCAGGACAACGGAAGAACATCAAGAGTCCCATCACTTTCGTCTGCCTCAATGATGAGAAGCGATCCATCACCGTGAACATTTCCGTTACCCCCAAGAACATCAGCGCCAATAATTGAAGACGGACGCAAACCACCAGCAGCAGTCATCGCAGCAATCAGTGCAGTAGTCGTAGTTTTTCCGTGGGTTCCAGCAACGCCGACTGCGCTCGTCGCTGCACACAACGACGCCAACATGCCAGACCTATGGCGAATCTCTAATCCGATGCGCCGCGCTTCTTCAAGTTCCACATTGGTTGAAGGAATAGCTGTTGAGTATGTGACGACATCTGCGCCGTGAACGGCCGATTCCTGGTGGCCAATGGAAATCTCAGCACCACGGTGACGAAGATCGTCGATGACCTCAGACTCATGCAAGTCGGACCCCGAGACCGAATGCCCCATCTCGACCAACAAGCGCCCAATTGCACTCATTCCTGGGCCGCCAATGCCAACTATGTGACATTTGATAGGTGCATCAAGCGCAATCAGCGGTTCAGCAATTCGTCGAGAGACATTCATCAGTCATCCATTGTTCCACGCGCGACAGTCGCGTGAGCGGCCCCCTCGATTGCATCAATCAATGCCGTGCTTCGATGCAGAGCCCCTAATTGGTATGCCGTCTGCGCCATGGCTTTCACACGATCGCCATCTGCAAGCAATTTCGCCACTTCAACTGCTGTTCGCCCGTCGGCACATGCCGTGTCATCCATGAGTACCCCTGCTCCGGCATCTGTCAACCATTTCGCATTCAACTCTTGGTGCCCGTCGGCTGCACCTGGCCACGGGATCAAAACTGCAGCAACACCAACTGTGGCAATTTCAGCGATGGAACTAGCACCTGCGCGTGACACCAACACGTCAAGCGCGCTGTACACAATTTCCATTCGGTCTTCATACCCAACTCGCATGTATTGCACACCGGCAGGTACGTGAGGCATTGCATCACGCATAAAGCGTTCACCGCAAATGTGATACACCACCGATTGAGTTCCCGTTAGTTCACGCAACAGTTCGGCCACCATTGAATTCAATATTGCGGAACCTAATGAGCCGCCCATCACAACCACCATGCGCGCATCCGGAGAAATACCTAATTCAGAACGCGACGATGAACGGGAACTAGAAACATTTAATGCACGCAACTGCTTACGAACTGGCGCGCCGGTCAATACCGACCGAGGAAGTGAACTGCCCTCAAAGGCAACTGCAGAAACCGCTGCCAGTTTTGCTTGACGTCGAGTCGCCAGACCTGGAATTCTGTCGTAACTGACACACACAAGCGGTATATCTGCAGCCAATGCAGCACGCGACATCGGCTCGCTTGCATATCCACCTACTGAAATCACGACGCTAGGGCTCCACTTTTTGATGAGGCTACGAGCAAGAATTCGGCTACGCATTAAGCGCGCAGGCAGCAGAGCATTTCGAGTGAGGCCTTGAAAACTCCATGAACGCTGCAAACCGGAAATGGGAAGATACTCAGCAGAAATCTGTGACGACTTCATTAACTCTTGTTCTACTCCACGCCTAGACCCGACATAACGAATCTCAGTCGCTGGATGCCCAGCCTCAACAAGTAACTCACAAATTGCCATCGCCGGAATTACATGGCCACTTGTTCCGCCACCGGTAACTACTGCGTACACCATGGACTAGCGAGAAGTCTTTACGTCTCGCGCAACGTTCAACAACAATCCTGCAGCCGCCATCGAAGCAATAAGCGAGGAGCCACCGTATGACAAGAAAGGAAGCGTTAGCCCGGTCATTGGAAGCGCACCCACTACCCCGCCGATATTGACCAGTGCCTGCACCCCGAACCAAGCTGATATTCCACCTGCAATAAATGCGCCGTGAGTATCAGGCGCCGATAAAGCGACCTGAAGACCGAAAATGACCAATGCCAAGAATCCACCGATAACCATCAACGAGCCAAAGATTCCCATTTCTTCTGCAACAACAGAAAAAATAAAGTCGCTATATGCAAGAGGCACATAACCCCATTTACTTGTGCCAGATCCGATTCCGGTACCAGACCAGCCGCCGTTAGCGATACTCAACAACGACTGGTACACCTGATACCCAGCATCGTCTTTCGTTCCTTCTAGGTCCATAAATGCCAACATTCGAGCACTGGCATTACTGGCAAAGTTCAATACGAGCATTCCAACAGCACCAATACTTATTGTTGTCGCAATGAGTTGACGTGCAGGTAGCCCTGCAATGAACATCATCACAAGAACAATGCCACCAAAGATCAAACTTCCGCCGAAATCCTTTTGAAGTGCGCAGAGGCCAGCACTTACAGCCATAGCTGCGATCATGGGCCACAACACAATGCTCGTAATCTGGACCGATCGATGTCGATGTGAAAGCAAATTTGCACAAAAAAGCACAACAGCAATTTTCATGAATTCTGATGGCTGCATTCGGAACGGACCAATGTCAAGCCAAGCGCGAGCGCCATTCACCAGGGCACCTTTAAGAATCACTGCGGCATTCAAAACCACCACTGTGAGTACCACCGGCATCAATAGAGAAGATTTGCGCCATGTTTCGTACGGAAATGCATACGCAGCCCACATCGCAACTGCTCCTAACCCGGCCCACACC
>CALPPK020000306.1 GCA_943325435.2 Bifidobacterium breve | reverse complement strand
CTCAAACGAACTTTTTGGCGGCGCCGAGGTGGTGGGCTCGAATGTTCAGTGTCCGAAATTCGAAGCGGCTGCACGCACGTTGCACAGCGACGGCACCAGTATCGACTCTGGTTTGTTCGTCACTATTTTTGATCAACCGATCCGGTTGCTGGCTGCATTGGTGCTGCCAACTCTGCTCGTTTTTCTCGCGCTACTAGCCCTTGTGTGGTTCCGACGCGGAATGCGTCGCTAGATAATCAATTAGGCAGTAAATGCTGCAGTAGCTAAGGCGCGCAATTCGGTGACTGCGTGTGCAAGGCCCTTCGGGTCGCGATACAACGCACTGCCAGCAATAAGAACATTTGCGCCGGCTTTTGCTGCACCTGCGATGGTGGTGGGAGAGATTCCGCCGTCAACTTCAAGATGAACAGAGTCTCCGAGACCGCGCGCTGTGATCATGTCGCGTACTTGGCGAATCTTGGGTTCCATTGTTTTGATGTAACTCTGACCACCAAAGCCTGGGTTCACAGTCATCACTAACACCATGTCAACAAGGTCAAGAACATTTTCAATCGTGCTTGCTGGTGTATGCGGATTCAGTGCAACGGCTGCTGTGGCGCCCATGCCGCGAATGTTTTCCAATGTGCGATGCAAATGTGTGCATGCTTCGGCATGAACGATGAGTCGCTGACATCCGGCTTCTACGTAGCGTTGCGCCATCACGTCAGGAGTAAGCACCATCAGGTGTGCTTCGAAAGGCTTTGTGCTGTACGAACGGGCAGAAGCTATGACGTCTGGCCCGAATGTGAGGTTCGGTACGAACTGGCCGTCCATCACGTCCCACTGAATAATGTCGACGCCGGCCTCATCGAGAGCACGAACCTCTTCACCAATCTTCGAAAAATCGGCTGGAAGGACTGATGGGGCAATAAGAACAGGCAATGTCACGCCTCTCACACTAGCGAAACGACTTTCGCTCGGACTTGCGCCGTATCCTGTCACGGTGACAACACCCCATTCTGTTCGTATTGAAAAGCTCGTCGCAGGCGGCGAAGGCATTACCCGCCTTGAAGATGGCCGCGTTGTATTCGTCCCTGGCGTCCTTGCCGGCGAATTAGTCGAGATCTCATTATCCGAAGAAAAGAAAGACTTTGGCCGTGGTCAATTGATCTCAGTTCTTGAACCGTCTGCCAACCGTCGGGTTCCTCCGTGCCCGCATGTTGCCGAAGGCTGCGGTGGATGCGATTTCCAACACATCGAACGACGCATTCAAGGCCAGGCCAAACTTGCCATCGTGGCCGAGGCGTATGCCCGTACCGCGCGTATGGAGATTGATCCACAACTTCGCCGACTTACTGAAGACGCTCGTCGCACCACAGTGCGCATGGTTGCTGGAGATGATGGCGTTATTGGTTTTCGTGCCCATGATTCGCACGACATTGTTCCTGTCACCAATTGCATGATTGCTCACCCACTCATTAATGATTTCATCGCGAACCCAGTTCTTGAAGGTGCTGGCGAAGTCACTATTCGTGTTGGTGCACGTACTAACAACATTGGTGTGTGGTGCCACGAAGGAAAACTTGCAAATGGTCTTCCTGCTGGTTTGAAAACAGGAGAGCGCGCATCTATTTCTGAAGTAGTGGGCGAGCACACATACAAAGTGTCTATGGGCTCGTTCTTTCAATCATCGCCAGAAGCTGCCGAGCTGATTATCGATTCTGTGTCTCGTCGTCTCGACAAACTCGGTATCGAAGGCGGATACATGGTTGACGCCTACGGTGGCATTGGGCTTTTCAGCCTTGCGTTCTCACAACGATTTGATGAATTGATGCTGGTGGAATCATCTGAATCAGCGTGCAAAGACGCAGTACGCAACCTGGCCGAATGTGCAGCAACTATTGAGCAGGCAAACATGGATCAGTGGGATGCCATGGAAGCTGATGTCGTCATCGCAGACCCGTCACGTCATGGTCTTGGCAAAATGGGCGCAGCATCGGTTATTGCTACAGATGCGCACACAATCATCCTGGTTAGTTGTGACCCTGTTGCCGGTGCGCGCGACGCAAAGTACCTATGCGACGCTGGCTACAAACTTGGTGAAGTAGAAGTGTTAGACATTTTCCCAGAGACGCACCACGTTGAAGTGGTCGCAGCCTTCAGCCGATAGGAGAACAAAATGACGAACGAATGGGCACGCCCTGTTGTGTATTTTCAGATTGAAGCACTGAATATTGATGTGCTCGAACCGTTTTATCGCCAGATGTTTAATTGGGACATCGGTGAAGGTTTTCTTCGTCAGATTCCTACAGGCATCGGTGGACCGGAAAACGGCATTGGTGGCCACATGAGTCAAGGCACTCGTGGTGGAGTCACGCTCTTTATTCAAGTAAAAAACGTTGAGGCATCACGCGCGATGGCGGTGTCACTTGGCGGGAAGTTGACATCAGAACCGTTTCAGATTCCTGGCCGGGCATTAATTGCAGGTATCGAAGACCCTGAAGGCAACCCGATTACTTTGGTACAGCAGTAATTACAGCAGTGAATACACCGCAACACTGCGGCTTGACTCAGTAATTGCAGCACTCCACGCAGCAACAACAGCATCGTTATTTTTGTAATACGAGCTATCAGCTTGTGCTGCCTCGCCAAACAACGTGATCACCACGTACGAACCGTTGTCTGCGCGTGCAGTCGTGCGTCGTGCAAGACCTGGGCGATTCACGTAGCACCATTCCTGCATCTGCTCATCAAGGGCTCGGAATGCGACGGCGTCAACTCCGGACGCCAGGGTGAATGTTTCTACTTCAAGAACAGCCATGAGATTCTCCGATGAAATTGGTGCGCCCTCTGGGGATCGAACCCAGGACCTGCGGATTAAGAGTCCGTTGCTCTACCAGCTGAGCTAAAGGCGCGTTACGAGGTTCAACACTAGGCGACAAGGCCATGCGTTCCCCAATGAGGAATTCGTGCCGCCGGTATCTGAATCGATACCGGCCCACGATTTGGGGTGAACGAGGGGATTCGAACCCCCGGCCTCTAGGACCACAACCTAGCGCTCTAACCAACTGAGCTACGCCCACCATGCGTGTATCAAGTGTGCCATGTAGAGAGCACAGTCCCAACTTCATTGGGGAAACAAGGTTTTCTCGCAGGCTCTGAAAAAGGCGAGTAGGCTTGGGTCAACCACTAATCGGGGTGATACCAATGTCAGCAACGAATCCCACGTTGCACCACAACTTGGCAGACAGAGCCAAGCAAATTACGCAGCG
>CALPPK020000305.1 GCA_943325435.2 Bifidobacterium breve | reverse complement strand
TCAGAGGTCCACATGACGCCTGATGAAGCGACCATGCTCAAGCTCTTCGTATCGTAGGGAGTTCCTTGTGAGATGGCCTCATCAATCGCTTTAATCATGGGCTTCACAAACGAGTCACCAACAACCGTGACATGCGTTACCTGTTTGTCTTGAACAATGCGGAATAATTCGTGCGCATCAAAACTTCGACCTTCTAAAGTCACGATGTGAGCACCTGCAAGTGACGGCATCATGGCGCCAATCCACATTCCAGTCCCGTGCATGAGTGGGCAACCTGGAATGGAAATAGGCCGAATGCCGTTTGCCTGTGCTTCACGCAGGGTGGCTCCGAGATCAGCCAGATCAGATGGAGGGGTAACCCCAAGCAGCATTAGCCCGTTGGCTATAAACGAATCGACTAGAGATCCCATTTGGTACATAACACCCTTTGGCATTCCGGTAGTTCCGCCGGTGTACAGCATGTAGATGTCGTCGGCATTACGCGTGATTCGCGGCATTGGTTCGTGCGCAGCAAGGAAGCTGTCATAGGAAACCGCGCTAGGAACATGGTGATCATCGCTATCAGAAACTTCTACAAGCAATTTTAATTGTGGAAGGCGGTCAATGACTCGAGCAACTCGATCGCCTAGTGAAGAATGAAAAAAGAGAACTTCTGAATCACTGTTATCAAGCAGGTACAGCAACTCTTCATCGAGATACCTGTAATTCACGTTGACAGGGACACCGCGAAACTTGAAGGTCGCATACTGTGCTTCTAAGTATTCGTTTGAATTGTAAAGGTAGAGGCCAACCTTGCTGTCGGGCTTGAGGCCTGCATCAACAAGTGCGGCGGCTAGTCGTGCTGCACGTTCGTCATATTCGCTCCATGTGCGAGTGACAGAACCGTGAGTGATTGCGGGAGAATCTCCGATTGAATCAGTGATATTTTCCCAGACAGTTGCAAAGTGGCTTTCCATGACCAGACAATAGTCGCCCTCTGGGCATGTGGTTTAGGCAGGCTGGGAGATGATTATTCCCGACAAGGTTGATGCCTCAGCTGTAGTCGATAGCTGAGAATTCACTGATCTTGTCGAGTCTGTGTTGTGCATCAATCAGACGCACTGTGCCACTACGTGAACGCATCACCAAGCTTTGTGTGTGCACAAGGCCAGGAGTAAAGCGAACTCCTTGTAGCAATTCGCCATCAGTAACACCAGTTGCTGCGAAGAAGCAATTGTCACCTTGAACAAGATCGTCTGTGAGCAAGATTCGACTGAGGTCGTAACCCTGAGCAATTGCTGCGGAGCGTTCTTCATCACTGCGTGGCCACAAGCGGGCTTGAATCTCGCCGCCCATGCACTTCAGTGCAGCAGCTGCGACAACACCTTCAGGTGTTCCACCAATTCCGAACATTACGTCGACGCCGGCGTTGGGCCACGCTGTTGCAATTGCCGAGAAAATGTCACCATCTGAGATGAGTTTGATGCGTGCACCAGAGGCACGTACTTCTTCAATGAGGTCGTCGTGACGAGGGCGCTCAAGGATCATGACTGTTAAGTCACGAACACTTTCACCTTTTGCTTTGGCAATCCACTTGAGGTTCTGGGTAGGGGATGCTGTGATGTCGATTGAGCCGACAGCACTTGGGCCGACTGCAATCTTTTCCATATAGAAACATGGGCCCGGATCAAACATGGTGCCACGCTCGGATACTGCAATAACCGAAATTGCATTGCCTTTGCCTGAAGCCGTGAGTGAGGTGCCGTCAATTGGGTCAACTGCAACGTCTGTGTCTGGCTTCGAGCCGTCACCCACAAGTTCACCGTTGAACAACATTGGGGCTTCGTCTTTTTCGCCTTCACCAATAACAACTATTCCGCTCATCGGCACGGTGCCAAGCACCATGCGCATGGCGTCAACTGCGGCGCCGTCGGCGCCCATTTTGTCTCCGCGGCCAACCCAACGACTGGCTGCCATGGCAGCAGATTCGGTGGTGCGCACGAGTTCGAGGGCGAGGTTACGGTCTGGGCGTTCAGTAGTCATCACGTACAAACCTAGTGCCCTGACTAACCTGCGTTCGTGTCCGTTCTGCCAATCCAGTTGTGCCTTCCAGGTATCGAGATCACTGACGTTCTGGTGCGCCCAGGGGGCCAATGGGTGTCAGGAGTTGTCTCAGACGGCGTCTCTGGCGTTCTACGGATGTGGGCAGTCGATGGCAGTTCATTGGTTGATCTTTTCTCTGATGGGCCCTCGCGTGGTCGTGGGCTGTCTGGTGGGGTGCATGTGTGGAGTGACGACGGGGAAGTTCTTTATGTGACAACTGACGCACGAGGCATTGTTGAAATCACACTCCGAAATGATGTTGTGACGCGGGAGAGATCATTGGAGTTTGATGCGTCTCGGTCGTGGTCAACTCCGGCAATCGACTACCGGAATCAAACAGTCTTTGCTATCGCTGACTGGAAAGAGTTGTGGGGATGTGACATTACGGACGGTGTGCCGTTTGTGGCGCATGATGAGTCTGACTTCGCACTTGATGCAATTGCTGGTGTAGACGGAAGTTGCATCGTATGGAATAGGCCAGACATGGCGTGGACTCAAAGTGCTTCATACCCAGAACGGGTTGCCGATGGAATTGCTGTGCAGCAAGCGCGATTTTCTCGGAACAAAGAATCTTTCGGTTTCATTGATGATTCCACTGGAGTCGCAAATGTTCATATCTTGGGGGACCAGATCATTGATCCGAATATCTCGATCATCGACCATTGTGAACATGGAGCACCAACGTGGGGGCCAGGTCAGCGCACATGGTGTTTCAACACTGATGGCACACGTGTTGCCTATACGCGCAACGAAGATGGGTATTCATCTTTGTGGGTGTTTGACAGAGTGACAGGTTCGCGTCATCGCATTGGGCAAGGAGTTCACGGTTGTTTGTCATGGGAAGGCAACACACTCGCCGCATTACGAACTGGTGCGCGTACTCCACAACAAGTGGTGGTGTATCACCTCAATAACTTGCTCGAGCCGCGACGAACGGTGTTAGTGCGACCAGCTGACGCCAAATGGTTTGAAAATGAGATTGATGTAGAACTAGTAGAACCAACAGTTGAACGCGCACCAGGAGAAGTTGAAGTGCCGTACCGCTTGTATCGCGCACATCGGCCACATGGCGGATTGATTTGTTGGGTGCATGGCGGTCCAAATGATCAATGGCAAGTGACGTTTCGTAGTCAATTCACCTATTGGTTATCGCGTGGGTTTGCGATTGCT
>CALPPK020000304.1 GCA_943325435.2 Bifidobacterium breve | reverse complement strand
TTCATGTGAGTGTTCTTCTTTGGGGTCGTCTGGTTCAAAATTTGGGGAATGAAAAAGCCGCCCTAGAGGCGGCTGGAACGCGCACGTCGGAGACCGGCGTGCGCTAACGAATAATGATGATCGCGACAGCGGTGCCGACGAGGCGGCGAGAGGAGCTGGCGATTGACATGAAGACAGTCTTGCGCCTCCCCAGGCCATTCGTCAACCTCCGGGCCCAACTTATTGATGGGTCCATATTGGGGGTCCGGGGACTCATTGCCGTTTTGTCAGTTGACGCCAAACACGTTGGGCCGCACGGGAATTCATAAACGGACGAACTGAGCGGTACACCCGACCAGGCACGACCACAATCTTCTTGTGGCGTAGGCCCTTGATCCCTGCCTGCACCACCGTGTCTGACGAGATCCACATCCAACCTGGGACCTGCTTTTCAAGATGAGACAAGCCGGCCCGTTCGTGCAAGTTGGTGTGGACATATCCGGGACACAGGACGCAAACCCGAATTCCGAATCGTTCGGTTTCAGCAGCCAAGCTCCGTCCGTAGGCAGTGACGAATGATTTGGACGCTGCATACATGACTGAATTAGGCA
Source organism: Bifidobacterium breve (assembly GCA_943325435.2). The sequence continues at coordinate 2,667 of CALPPK020000304.1, read as the reverse complement.
TTGTGATTAAGGAAGCAATGCTGGACACAATCAGAATGTCTCCTGACCTACGTTGTGTCATCGTGGGAACGATGCCTTCGAGTAACTGAGCAACTCCAACACCGAGTAAATAACTCATTCGCTCTAGTTCCACCCATTCGCGCGTGCCTGCTCGGCCTGCAATGGTGACTCCAGCATTTGCAACAACAACATCGGGCCGCGGGCACAGTTCCAAAACACTTGCAATGCCGTCTGACTCCGACAAATCTGCAATACAAATCTGGCAGCTTGCACCAGCAGCGATTACTTCCTCGCGAACTGAATTCAGTTGCTCAACGTCACGTCCAACAAGGACAAGATCAAATCCGGCTGCTGCGTAGTACTGGGCAAACGCTTTCCCAATGCCCGACGATGCGCCAGTAATTAGTGCAATGTGACGAGACACTTCAGGACTACTTAGTCCGGTCTTGGTACTCTTTCAATGAGGCCATACCGAACAGGGTTGCACCAGTGAACACAATGACGAAGATCACTGCTCCAAACGAAAATAGAGTTGCTTCAGACATTTACGATTCCTTTTTCCCAGCAAGAAGAAAAGCACCAAGCGCCAGAATTGATGGCACCCAGACTCCTACATAAATTCCGTTGAGTTTGTCAGTCTGTTCATTACCAGCGAAGTACAAAGAGATGCTCAATGCAAGGCTTGCTGCGGCAGAAACGAGTACTGAGGCTTGGAGAATTACTTTTGGTTTCATAGGCGAACCTTACTCTTTAATACTGAAAAAGGCGGGCATGATCACTAACGATCATGCCCGCCTTTCTACAGTGAACTAACTAGTGCGAGTCGCCCGAACGAGCTTTCGCAATATTCAGAATCATTAAGCCGAATAGCGCCTTAGCCGTTATATCGGCAAAGGTGTACGCCACCTGACGAGCTGCTTCTGCTCCTTCGTTTCCAGCTTCAAAGATCACTGGGAACAAGTATCCGATTGGGTACACCAACCAAGTCAACAACAGGATTGTTGTTGCACTCTTGATAGCTGCACTCACAGCACCGGTTTCGCGGCTTCCAGCTGCTTTCAACTCTTTCGACAGTGTCATGAGGATGAAGATGAATGGCAACATTGACAACACCCAGAACGTCCACTTGGTGCTGTCGCTTGACGAAGTTTCACCTGGGTATCCAAGACCAATCATCAGAACAGTTGCCGGCACAAGAGTTGTCATCAACTTCTTGCGACGATCGGCAGTTACTCCGAGAACAATCAATAGTTCGATAACAAGCAGTGGCACAGTAATGAGCCAGTCCGCATAGCGGTACCCCTCATTGACAGTTCCTGCTGCCCATGCACTCCACATTCTGTAGTAGTGGTATCCAGCGATACCCACAACAACCGCAGAGACGGCTACGCCGCTCTGGTACTGCTTTGAGACGCTCTTTATTTGAGTCAAAAAGTAAACAAAAGCACCGAGCATTACTGCTGTTCCAAAGGACAGTGCGTTGTAGACAAGTTGGTTCAATTCGAAGTCTTTTAAGACTGCGTATGTTTCCATTTTCCCCCCTTTAAAAGGAATGTTCAAAAGTCCAACTTCTGAACAAACAGCAAGGTAACACAGTTATTTGTAAGCCCTAGGCTTTTGAATTTGCCCGGATTTGGGGGTGGTTTGCCTAGATTTTGGGGGATTTAGGCCGATTTAGGCCAGTTCGCACCAGTGTTTGTAATGAGGCACCTGGCCACGTACTGCCTTGGCATAGAGCCCAGCAATTGCAGTGGTGATTGGCCCTGGGCACGGCACCTCGCGGTCATCAACCGAGTTGATGGCACTGACTTCGGCTGCTGTTCCACAGCAGAAAATCTCTTCAGCGATGTAGAGGTCTGAGCGAACAATGTTCTCCACCCGCATCTCGTAACCAAGCTCGGCTGCAATCTGGGCAACACAGTTCTGCGTGATGCCTTCAAGAGCACCCGCAGAAAGCGGCGGCGTCAAGATGACGCCATTGCGCACAACGAAGATGTTTTCTCCGGTGCACTCACTAACAAAACCTTGTGGGTTCAACATGATCGCTTCGTCATAGCCGGCCTTCAACGCCTCTACTTTGGCAAGTGATGAGTTCACATAGTTGCCAACGGTTTTTGCTGCAGGTGGCATGGTGTTGTGATCAAGACGTGTCCACGAAGAAATCTTCATACGAACGCCCTTTGTCAGCGCATCTTCACCCAAGTAAGCGCCCCATGGCCAACATGCAATTGCAACGTCAACAACACAAGGCAATGGGTTAAGGCCCATCTCGCCGTATCCGTAATACGCAAGTGGACGCACGTAGCAAGAAGGAAGGCCTGTTGATCGAACTACTTCTTTAGTAGCGGCAATCAATTGCTCTGGTGTGTAAGGAATTTCCATTCCAAGAATTTTCGCACTCTTGAACAAACGATTGATGTGCTCTGTTAGGCGGAATACTGCAGGGCCTTCAGACGTTTCATAGGCACGAATACCTTCGAATACGCCAGTGCCGTAGTGAAGGGTGTGTGTCAGAACATGCACTTGAGCCTTGTCCCAATCGACAAGTGTTCCGTTCATCCAGATTTTCGGTGTTGGTACGAGAGTAGGCATATTGCTCCTAAGTGATGTGGTGAAAGATTACTTGCCTGCAACGATTGCTGCGATGGCATTTCCAATGTCGACGGT
>CALPPK020000303.1 GCA_943325435.2 Bifidobacterium breve | reverse complement strand
GACATCGTGGCATCTGAATTCGGTGGAGGCACCACAACAACTGTTGCTGGTGGCACCACAACAACTACTGGCGGCTGATGCACGCTGTTGTACTAGTCGGGGGTTTCGGAACTCGGCTGAGACCACTCACTCTCACTACGCCTAAACCGCTATTACCAATAGCGAATGTGCGTCAATTGGAACATCTCATTGCATCTCTAGGCACTGCCGGGGTTACAGAAGTAGTTCTGGCTATTGGCTTTAAGCCTGAACCATTTTTTGAGGCTTTTCCAGAAGGTGTGTGCGCAGGGATTGCGCTGCATTACGCAGTAGAGCCAGAACCTCTTGACACCGCGGGTGCCATTGCATTTGCGGCTCGTCACGCTGGTGTATCCGACACTTTTATTGTGATGAATGGTGACATCATGTGTGACGTTGATCTGTCGAAGTTGGTTGCATTCCATAAGAGCCAAGGCGCCGAAGGAACACTGCACCTCACACCAGTTGCCGACCCATCGCAATTCGGAGTTGTTGAAACTGATGACAAGGGTTGGGTGAAGCGCTTTGTTGAAAAGCCAGCTCCAGGTGAAACATCAAGCAATCTTGTGAACGCTGGTACCTACGTTCTTGAACCGTCAGTCATAAGTCGTATTCCAGAAGGGCAACGCCTTTCTATTGAGCGTGTTGTGTTTCCTGCCATGGTTACTGACGGAACTCTTGCAGCAATGCCTACAGATGATTACTGGATCGATACTGGACTTCCCAGCACGTACCTGCGCGCCAACCTCGACCTCATTGACGGAACTCGTTCACGTATTTTGGCGTCGGTCGGGCCACAAGCCCATGTGCATTCATCAGCATCAATTACACATAGTGTCATTGGTGAAGCAGCTGTAGTGGAAGAAGGATGCGTCATTATTGATTCAGTAGTTCTCCCTGGCGCACACATTGGTGCTCGAGTTCGTCTCGAACGTTCCCTGGTTATGGGCGCTATTGGTGCCGAGGCATCACTGGTTGATTGCGTCGTTGGTGCTGATGCCCATGTAGCCCCGTTCTCTCAGTTGGCTAATGCCAAAGTCCCTGATCCTGAAGCAGCTGTATAGCAATGGCATCAAAGATGATCATGGTGTGCGGTGGGGCCGGCTTTGTTGGTTCTCACCTCGTTGACCGCCTCATCGCAGAAGGTCATGAAGTTGAAGTTGTCGACAACCTGTCGAGTGGTTCGTTAAGTAATTTGGCTGATGCCCGCAACGCAGCAGGTCGATTCAAATTCCAAAACATTGGAATTGAATCTCGTGAGTTTTCAGAACTTGTGTCGCTACGTAGGCCGCAAATCATTATCAACCTTGCAACATTCTCGCCAGTGCATGCACATCTCAATGGTGCATTGTCTAGTTTGCAATTGTCAGTTGCGATTCTTGAAGCTGCCCGCCTTGGTGGTGTGGAAAAAGTCATTACTGCCTTGCCAAGTGGTCTGTTGTATGGCGAAGTAGCAGCCCGAGACTTACCAATTAAAGAGGGACACATCAACGACCCTCGCACAAGCGAAGAAGTACTGGCTCGCGCAGCAGCTGACATTCATTCTGTGTATCGCGAGCGCCATGGTGTTGAATTCACGGTTTTGGCAATAGGAAATGTTTATGGTCCACGCCAAAGGACATCCGATGGTGTTGTTGCTTCTTTTGTGGATGCATTGGCAAATGGCCGCGCGCCAATCGTTCATGGCAATGGAAAGCAAACGCGTGACTTCATCTACATTGATGACACTGTCGATGCAATTGCGCGCGCTACCGACAGAGCTGGCGGCTTAATAGTGAATGTCGGAACAGGCGTCGCAACATCTATTTCAGATTTGTGGTCAGTAATGGCAGGGGCTGCATCGCCAGTACCGCGCACTAGTGCAGCTCGCCCTAATGATTTGGCTCGTCTGTCGTTGTCGCCAGTACGTGCCCGCATTCAGCTTGGCTGGTCGCCGTTTACTTCGTTGAAAGACGGCCTCGCAACGTTGCGTTAGCGAAAGAGGTCTTCGCTCGGAGGCCGAACAATCTCGTCCATCGAGGAATCACGAAACCATGATGGGTCACCGCCGCGAATAACCGCTACGGGCACTCCGTTCGATTTGCCCATTACTAATTCGCCGGTACTTGCTAGTTCATCTGCAACGCACACTTCTGTAACTTGCATCATTCTGCCAAGCGCATCTTCTGTGCCACGAAGGTCAACTACGCCAGCAATGCCAGCAACACCGATAGCTACATCGGTGAGGCCCTTGCGCCACGGTCGACCGAAAGTGTCACTCACGATGACGCCCACTGTGACGCCAAGTTTTGCGCGCACAATGTCTCTGATGCGTCGAGCGGAACGGTCGCTGTCAAGTGGAAGAAGTGCTGCGTAACCGCGTTCAACGTTTGACAAGTCAATACCGCTGTTTGCACACACGAAACCATGTTTGGTTTCTGTGATGATTAGGTCTCCACGCCTGCGAACAATACGAGCAGCTTCTTGTTCAACAAGAACTTTGTGTGAGAGCGGATCATCAGCGTCGATGGGCACAAGGCGCCCTTCTGCCTTTGAGACAATCTTTTGCGTCACGATGAGAACATCATTGTCGCGCAATGGGCCATTTGGTTCTGCAGAACACGCCTCAACGATGACGTCGCCCAATTGTTGACCAGGAACTATTTCACCAATTCCTTCAACGCTCCATGCCATGAGTCGTGCCATTAGTGGTCTCCTTTATTCGAAGGTGCATCAAATGCAATGCGGGCGAGAGATGCTGCAACGCCAGGTTTCGACATGATGGTGTCAGTAGTGATGCAGCGCATCCCTTCACGTTCAACTGCAGACGCAAGGTGTTCGTCTTGTGAATCGATGATGAGAGTTCCGCAAATAGGTGCATAGATGCGAGCAACGCCAACCACGGTTGGTTCGTGGCCCAGTTCAACCAGCATGCGGTCTGCAGGGCCCTTAAGCGCTGCGCCTGCCACGATGGGAGAGATTGCAACAACACTGTCGCGACGAGCAGCAAGGGCTGCATCAACGCCAGCCAGTGCGCGAATAGGCGCAATTGAAACGATTGGATTCGATGGCGCAATCACGATTGTTTCTGCGTCAGTGAGAAGTGAGTGATCTATAAATGCTGCAGATTCCGCGCCAACAAATTCAACGCGAGTTACCGGCACATTATGTTGCAGACGCACGAAATATTCTTGGAAGGGAACTGGACCATCTGCAAGGTGAACAATTGTGCGCACTGGATCATTCGACATTGGCACCACGGT
>CALPPK020000302.1 GCA_943325435.2 Bifidobacterium breve | reverse complement strand
GAAGATGACTGCAGTGCAAATAGTTATTGCATCATTGTTCGTTCTTGCAGGTCATCCATGGCTGTACCCCATCATGTGGGTACTGCCGTATTTCACGTTGTGGCGTGTCATCAACCGTTTACGTTCCATCGCCGAACACGGCGGACTTCGTGCAGATTCTGATCGACGCATCACAACCCATTCCGTCGTGCAACATCCGCTTGCCCGCTTCTATTTGGTGCCATACAAAATCGGTTTCCATCTGGCCCACCATGTGGATGCCGGCGTACCCTTTCGTCACTTGCCCCGGTATCACCAGCTCTTGCGATCTGCTGAGTACGCAGACGACGTGGTGGAATACCCCTCGTACATGGCCATCTGGAAGGCCATGGCCCGATAGGACTTAGTTAACACTACGTCCGTAGTGCTAATTACAGAGTCCTGCCTAGACTGGCTCCGTGACCGAATTATTCCGCATCAGCGACCTTCATGCCCGCCCCGTCACGGATGACACCGACCCCACAGATGAAATTCTGCGCGGCGTCACCTTGTCTATTGCCGCTGGCGAAGTACACGCCATCATGGGCCCAAATGGTTGTGGCAAATCAACTCTTGCAAGCACTCTTCTCGCCTCTCCTGAATACGAAGTAACAAGCGGTGACCTTTTCTTCAAAGGTGACAACATCACCGAATGGACAACTGATGTTCGCGCCAAGGCCGGCATCTTTCTTGCGTTTCAATACCCACAAGAAATAGCTGGTGTCTCCGTTATTCAGTTCTTGCGTCAGTCATTGTCGGCACGTAAAGGCATTGATCTTTCCGTTCTTGAATTGCGTTTGTCTGCAATGGATTGGATGAAGCGTCTCGGTATGGATTCCTCGTTCGTTGACCGTTATCTCAACGAAGGTTTCTCAGGCGGCGAAAAGAAGCGCAATGAAATCATGCAAATGGCTTTGTTAGAACCAGACTTCGCAGTCCTCGACGAAACAGACTCAGGTCTCGACATCGACGCTTTGCGCATCGTCGCCAAGGGCATTCGCGAAGTACGCGTTGATCGCCCGAACATGGGCATACTTCTCATTACGCATTACCAACGTCTGCTCGATGAACTACAGCCAGACCACGTGCACATCATGATTGATGGTCGCATTGTGAAGTCCGGCGGCATGGAAGTTGCAGCAGAACTAGAAAAGAATGGCTACGAGGCCTACAAGGCAACCGTGTCATGAGTTTTGATGTGCAGAAAGTGCGCGCTGATTTCCCAGTGCTCGCAGAGTTAATCAACGGCAAGCCGCTGGTGTATCTCGATTCTGCCAACACATCACAAAAGCCAAATTCCGTCATTGATGCAATGACTCACTTCATGCAGCATGGCTATGCCCCAACAAACCGCAGTGCATACCAATTAGCAGCAGAAGCAACCGACAAGTTTGAAGGTGCCCGCGCCAAAGTTGCTGCATTCATCAATGCACCCAAAGTGCATGAAGTTATTTACACAAAGAACGCCACCGAAGCACTGAACCTCATTGTTCGTTCATGGGGCGTGGCGAATCTTTCTGCTGGCGACGCGGTGGTTCTCACACATATGGAACACCACGCCAACATTGTTCCGTGGCAAATGCTTGCTGCTGAGCGCGGTTTCACTATTCGCTGGGTTCCACTCACAGCAGACGGCCTTCTTGATCTCAGCAATCTCACAACATTGCTCGACGGTGCGAAAGCATTTTCATTCACCGCAATGTCTAATGTTCTCGGCACCATTAACCCCATCAAGGAACTGTGCGCAGCAGCCCATAAGGCCGGTGCAATTGCAATTGTTGATGCATGTCAAGCAGTGCCTCACATGCCAACAGATGTTCAAGCATGGGACGCAGATTTCGTTACGTTCAGCAGCCACAAAATGGTCGGCCCGTCCGGTCTCGGCATTCTGTGGGGACGCGAAGCGCTTCTAGATGCAATGCCACCATTCCTCGGCGGCGGCAACATGATCTCTGACGTAAAGCTTGAAGGTTTCACATGCGCAGAGTTGCCAGCGAAGTTTGAAGCTGGCACACAACCAATCATTGAAGCCATTGGCCTTGGTGCAGCAGTTGATTACTTAACTGCCATCGGCATGGACAATGTGCGAGCACACGAATACGACATGACAGTGCTTGCGTTGAACTCTCTGAATGACCGCTTCGGTAGCGACATCACTATTCACGGAAGTACTGATGCTGCACTTCGCGGAGCAACCATCAGCTTTGCGTATCGCGACGTGCACCCACACGACATCAGCCAAGTTCTCGACCAAAACAATGTCTGCGTCCGTGCTGGCCATCATTGTGCCAAGCCGCTTATGCGCATCTTGGGCTCTAACGCCACTGTTCGCGCCAGTTTCTACCTGTACAACACCCCTTCGGATGTCACTGCCCTGTGCGATGCCCTATCCGAAGCGGGAGACTTCTTCACCCTCTAGCCTCATACTCGGAGATTCATATGCCCGGATTAGAAGACCTATATCGCGAGATCATTCTCGATCATTACAAGAGCCCTCGTAATCGCGGTTCTCTTGAACCACCTGCTGTGCGCAGTGAAGGCCACAACCCACTGTGTGGTGACGAAATCGAAGTGTTCCTTGTTGTCAAAGATGGCATTGTTGACGACATCAAAATTGGCGGCCAAGGTTGTTCCATCAGTCAAAGTTCAGCCTCCATGATGAGCGCTGCTGTTAAAGGCAAACCAGTCGAACAAGCTCGTGCGCTCATTCATCGTTTCAAACACATGATGTCAATCGATGAAGGCGGCGAAGAACCAGATACTTCAACTCCACTCGGAGACCTTGAAGCATTGCAGGGCGTTGTGAAGTTCCCCGTTCGGATCAAGTGCGCTGTTCTGTCGTGGAACACACTTGCTGAAGCCCTTGATATCGCTGCCGAATAGCGCATTGCCCACTCGGCAATTCAATTCACAGTTATCCTTTTTCTCACGATGAAGTCCCCCATTCGCATCGCCCTTACCGTTCTTGTCACGTGTGTTCTTGTACCCACGTCACTTGTGAATGCAGAAGGCTCAGACACCACCACTCCTGATACAAGTGCGCCGTCAACCGCGCCAACAACGGTGCCCGAAATTGTCTCCACCACAGTGCCAGCACCAACGACGACAACATCAACATTGCCGCGTGTCTCAAGCCCTCAACGTGGAAAAGCATCAATTGGTTTCACACGCATTGTTCTTGATGAGCAACGCGTATATGTGTACAACCAGCGCAAGCGCCTCATCGCCACACTTCCTGCATCAACCG
>CALPPK020000301.1 GCA_943325435.2 Bifidobacterium breve | reverse complement strand
TTACCGCGCTTCGTCAGTGCACGAAGCCGTTGATTGCAGCAGTGAATGGACATGCTCTTGCTGGCGGTTTTGAAGTTGTCATGTGGTGCGACTTGATCGTGTCAAGTGATACTGCGCGTTTTGGTATTCCTGAAGTAAAGCGCGGATTGTTTGCTGCCGGCGGCGGCGTTCGTTTGCCAGCACGAATTCCATTGGCAGTTGCAATGGAAATGGGACTTACCGGTGACCCAATCGATGCAACCCGCGCAAAAGAACTCGGTCTCATCAATCAGGTTGTTCCAGCATCAGAGTTGCTTGAGGCTGCAAAGGCACTTGCAGCACGCATCACTGTGAATGGACCGTTAGCAGTGCAGGCAACTAAGCAATTGATGCTTGATGAGATTGGTGATGGTAACCCTGCGTTGCTTGGCCAACTTCAGCGAACAGTGTTTAGCAGCGAAGATGCAAAAGAAGGCCCTCGCGCATTTGCCGAGAAGCGTGCTCCTAATTGGCAAGGCAAATAACGTCTCTTCTGACAAACCAAGCTGTTCTGCAGCGTTGCTAGTGTTCAGTTCATGACAAAAGCAATTCTCACTAAAGATTCAATCGACCTTGGCATCGTTGTCTGTGACGCCGATGCTTCGTTGGCTTTTTATCGCGACACTCTTGGTTTCACATTAGAAGGTGAAATGCCAATGCCAGGTGGCGGAACCATGTATCGCGTCTTGGCGGGAACGACTTTGTTGAAATTGGTGAAGGCAAACAATGATCCTGCAAAAGCAGCAGGCGGAGGCATTACTGGTGCATGCGGTTATCGCTACTTCACACTGAGTGTGAGCAACCTTGAAGAAATCACAACTGCGTGTGGAACAGCTGGCTACAAAGTTGTTGTACCCCCGCGCGAAATTCGTGCAGGAATCAGTATTTCCATAGTGGAAGATCCTGATGGCAACTGGGTTGAGTTTCTTCAGTCCGCGTAAAGCGACATCACTGCTGCACGTGTAGGCAGCGATGGCACCGCACCATGAACAGTTGTGGCAAGTGCACCAGCAATAGAAGCAATTCGTGCAGCATGTTCAATGTTCTCGCCAAGTGCTAATTCGGCACATAGTGCACCAACAAATGCATCACCTGCGCCGACTGTGTCAATGGCGTCGACTTTGTATGGCGCAATTGGTGTCATAGATGTGGCGTTAGATATCTCTGCACCACGCTCGCCCACTGTGGTGACAACTGTTGCAACGCCGGCAACGAGCAGGAACTGGGAGCCGCCTAATGCAGCTGACTCAGTTTCGTTTGGCACTGCATAATCACAGAGCGATAGAAGTTCACTAGGAATCACGGCTGCTGGCGCAGGATTCAGAACTCTAATTGCGCCTTGTGCTTTCGCAAATACCCGAGTGACTACATCTAATGGAATCTCTAATTGCGCAAGCAACACTTTTGATGAGGGAACAGTAATTGCGGTTTCGCCGACATGCGCATTGGCACCAGCCACTATGACAATGGTGTTTTCGCCCGATGCATCAACTGTGATGAATGCACGACCAGTTGGGGCATCAACGGTTACGAGTTGCGAAGTGTCAATGCCTTCAGAATTAAGAAGGTCACGCAGCATTGTGCCGGCACTATCGTTGCCGACGCATCCGATGAACGCAGTCCGTGCTCCCATGCGTGCACATGCGACAGCTTGATTAAGGCCTTTGCCACCGGCATGTTCTGCATATGCAATAGCGCGAAGAGTTTCTCCGGGCGAGGGGAGATGGGTGGTAGTGCTGACAAGGTCAAGGTTGCAACTTCCCACCACGACAACGTCGAACTCAACAGAATCTCCCATCTATGAACTCTCGCATATCGGAACTAAGGTCTGCTACATGACGGCAAAGTTAAAGATGATTGTTGACTGTGATCCGGGCCACGACGATGCAATGGCGTTGGTAGTTGCTGCCAGACACGCTGATTTGCTCGGAGTCACAACTGTTGCGGGCAATGCTCCTTTGTCTTCAACCACTCGTAATGCTCGCATTGTTCTTGATCTGATTGGTTCACAAGTACCAGTTCATGCTGGTGCGACCAGGCCATTGGTGGCGCCGCCACATGATGCGTCTCACGTTCACGGAAAGAGTGGGCTTGATGGTGCTGATTTGCCTGAGCCTTCGCGTGGCCCTGACAGTGAAAATGCAGTCGAATTCATTATTGAGTCATGCCGAGCGACAGAAGGTGTGTGGTTGGTGCCGATTGGTCCACTGACGAATATTGCATTGGCACTTCGGGCTGCTCCTGACCTTGGTTCTCGAATTGCAGGAATCTCATTAATGGGTGGGGGAACGTTTGGCAATGTGTCAGCTGCTGCAGAATTCAACCTGTGGGCAGACCCAGAAGCTGCAGACATTGTGTTTCGATATGGCGGAAAATTGATGATGAGTGGACTAGACGTCACGCATCAGTTTCAAGCAACCCCAGAACGCCTTGCTGCTATCCGTGCGATTCCGGGGCAATTGCCGAGCGTTCTTGCAGATTTGTTGGCGTTCTATTCGAAGTCATACATCAACCATCATGTCAATATGACCGGAGCGGCGGTGCATGACCCATGTGCAGTACTGGCGCTTACACACCCCCAGTTGTTCACTATCGCGCCACATCGAGTTGACATAGAGCTACGCGGAGAACACACCCGTGGAATGACAATGATTGATAGGCGCCAATACAAGACTCCGACAGCCCCGAATTGTGACGTTGTTTGGAATGTAGATGCGACTCCAGCATTCGATGTGTTGATAGAGGCCATTAACCACTTCGCCTGACTACGCTTGTGTAATGCGTCGTAACCCACTTTTAGCAATTTTCACCACAGTCTTTATTGATCTTGTTGGCTTCGGAATTCTTATTCCGGTCTTTCCGCTCCTTATCGGAGTTGGTTCACCCTTTCGAGTGACTCCAGAGTCATGGTCATTTACTAAAGGCTTAATCATGCTTGGCTGGTTGCAGGCGATTTATCCGTTTTGTACTTTCATTGCGTCTCCGATTCTTGGGCAGTTGTCAGACAGATACGGCCGTCGTCCAGTATTAGCGCTTTCAATTTTTGGTACTTCCATTGGCTACGTCTTGTTCGCGATTGGAATCATGACGGCAAACATTCCGTTGTTGTTTGCGGGGCGTGCGCTTGATGGTTTTACTGGCGGCAACTTGGCAGTAGCAAACGCTGCAATCGGCGATATCAGTACTAATGAGAATCGCGCAAAGAATTTTGGCGCACTCGGGGCCGCCTTCGGCCTTGGTTTCATTGTTG
>CALPPK020000300.1 GCA_943325435.2 Bifidobacterium breve | reverse complement strand
TCAACCCAGCCTGGTTGCGGAAAGTATTGCGTGAACTCTTTATATGAAGAAAATGATTCTTGTCCGTCGTCAAAGACGGCTCGCGTGCGCACTCCGGTGGTGCCTGCGTCAATAGCTAGTACAACGCTCATGATGCGCCTGGTTCCGATGTGGCTATGAGTCGAATGAGTTCTGTGTGTACACCTGGAGTTGCTGCAATTACTTGCGAAGGGGTTACTGGGTTGCCGACATAATCAGAAAACACTGCGCCGGCTTCGGTGGCAATTACTTGACCAGCAATTAGATCCCACGAATGTAAGTGTTCTTCAAAATAGGCATCAAGGCGACCGCATGCAACGAAACATAAGTCAACGGCGGCTGCTCCGAAACGACGAAGGTCTCGCACTTTCATCACAATGTTGGCCACTCGTTTGGCGTGCACTTCACGCTCGCTGATTAAGTAGCTGTAACCAGTGCATACAAGAGCATCTGCAAGGTCATCATTGTCGCGAACATTGATGGGTGATCCGTTGAGAGTGGCACCTTCTGAGCGAGCGCCGCTAAACATTTCGCCGAGTGCAGGTACATACACGGCTCCGGCAAAGGGGCCATGTTCATCAGTTGCGCCAATTGAAACTGCCCACATTGGAAGATCAAAATAGAAATTTGTAGTTCCGTCGATGGGGTCAATGTGCCATGTGATTCCAGAAGTGCCGTGCTTGGCTGCGCCTTCTTCTCCGATGATTGCATCGTCCGGACGTAGTTTTGCCAAGCCCTCGGTAATCATGGCTTCGCTTGCTTTATCAAACTTGGTCACCATGTCAATCGGTGATGACTTTGTTGTTGCAGTCAACGGGCCGCTCTTGCGTCCGAGTAGCGCCATGTCGCCTGCTTCGCGAGCAAGTGATTCTGCAACGTGACGTAACTGAGACCCAAGCGATGGCGATGTGGTCATGTGGGGTCCGAAATGTCTCGCCACTCGCCGTGTGCGCGCAATACGAGAACCGCGATGATGGCGGTTCCGCCTGCACCGAGAATGCTGCATATCAACATTCCTGAACCTGTTTGTACAGAGCAGGCACCGGTGCATTGTGTGTCAACTAAGCCGTAACCAAGTAGCCCACCCGCGAGGCCGCCAAGCAGAATTGAGCAAAAGGCAATGACTCGCGCTGTTACGGACGGCAGGGCGGATAGTGATGAGGCGGAGTCTGGCACCAGCCCATCGTAGGCGTGCTTGCATGGCGAGTGCAGTAGCGTTCGTTGAAATGACCAGCGACCGTTCGATTCTTCACATTGATATGGATGCCTTCTATGTGTCGGTTGAGTTGTTGCGTCACCCGGAACTGCGAGGACTGCCAGTAGTTGTCGGCGGAACAGGGGGCCGCGGTGTTGTGGCCGCAGCGTCGTATGAAGCGCGCAGGTACGGAATTCACTCAGCGTTGTCGTCTGCTGTTGCGCGCAAGTTATGCCCTGACGCCGTGTTCATTGCACCCGATATTTCCCACTATGTCGAATACAGCCAAAAGTTGCACACAATCTTTGAATCGTTTACCCCGCTGGTCGAGCAAATTTCTATCGACGAGGCGTTTCTTGATGTCACGGGGGCATCACTTCTGATGGGTGATGCTGTGTCTATTGCGTGGGCATTACGTGAGCGCGTGGTATCAGAAACACAGTTGACATGCAGTGTTGGGGTTGCGCCAAACAAATTTCTTGCCAAGCTTGCTTCCGAACATGCAAAGCCGCGGGCAATGGCTGGTGGAGTGCAACGCGGTTATCAAGTCTTTGAAGTGAAGCGTGGACACGAATCTGAATTCTTATTACCGCTTCCGGTGCAGTCACTGTGGGGAGTCGGGCCCGCAACGCTTGCAAAACTTGAAGCAATCGGAGTTCGTCTTGTTGCTGATCTGGCTGAACTCGATGTTGACATCGTGTGTGCTGCTGTCGGAGACGTAAATGGAAGGCATCTCCATGCTCTGGCGCGGGGAATTGATGAACGTTCTGTCGAACCAGAACGGATTGCGAAATCAATCGGACATGAAGAGACATTTTCTACAGATCTCACAACGCACGAGGAACTACGTGTGCAGTTAGTGCGCCTGTGTGATGCCGTGGCGCGTCGAACTCGTGATTCCGGAGTAGCGGCAGGCACGTTGTTGTTGAAAGTGAAATTCTCATCGTTTGAGTCGGTCACTCGGTCCGTGACACCGTCAGTGCCATTGACAACTGGACCATCAATGGTCGCGGCTCTCGAGCCTCTTTTGTCCATGTTGGATTACGCACAAGGTGTTCGTTTACTTGGTGTTCATGCTCAAAAGCTGACTGAGCAAAGTGAGGGGATTCCACGATTGTTCGATGATGGGGGAGACACTCCCGAAGACATCGAAGAGCATTGGAAGCCAGCCAGCAAGGCAGTTGACTTGATTGTGGATCGTTTCGGGGCAGGAGTAATCGGGCCTGTCAGCGGACTCAACTCCCGACGACCTGGTCAGAGCCCCGCAGGACCAGTTGCCGACGATAAGACCTGACATAGAACACACCGACGCGCATTGCGTTTAGGTCTGTGAGGTGAGACAATCAACATGTGCCATTGTCAGACGACGAACAAAGAATCCTCCGCGAGATTGAAGCTCAGCTCAAAACTGACGAGAAATTCGCTAGCGCGGTGTCCTCATCTGGGCTGTATCGCCATTCGGCCCGCCGTGTGTGGTGGGCACTGGTCGGGGTTGTTGTGTCGCTTGTGGCCGTCGTTGCCAGCTTGCAGATTCATTTCCTGATTGCATTTGCTGCCTTTGTTGTGATGATGGGCTTTGCCTTGGTCATTGAACGCCAGGTCCGATTGATTGGACGCGCAGGGGTACAAGACCTTGCCCAAACAATCCGTAAGCCTCGCGTCAAGTTTCCTCACAATTAGTCGAGATATGCCCACTACTGTTGGAGCTATGCAAGCCGCAGGTTCTACTTCGAAAAGCGACTCTGCATTCCTGTCCATTTTTGGGGCCGTCATTGTTCGGCCATGGCTGTGGGGTGCTGCGCTTGCTCAGGCATATCGATTAGTGCCACGCGGTTGGTGGCGCACTGCACCATTCCTTCCGGTGCCGTCGCGGGAGTATTTAGAGTTTCGACTGGTCACTCAATACGGCGGCGGACATGGCGTTGCGCGCGGGCCTATTCGTTCAGAAGATGTAGTCGCTTACTTGCAGTGGTGCAGACGCTGGAGTAGCGAGAACTAATGAGAAGCGCACTCGTTCTTAATGCAACATATGAACCACTCAGTGTTGTGTCGGCACGACGTGCGATTTGTCTTG
>CALPPK020000299.1 GCA_943325435.2 Bifidobacterium breve | reverse complement strand
CTAGTGGGGAGTGGTTCGGCAACATCACGCCGCCTGAACCAAGTCGAATTGTTGAGGTGTTTGCAGCAACGTGCGCGATAAGAACTGCTGGTGCAGATGATGCAATGGTCTCAGAGTTGTGGTGTTCTGCGTACCAGACACGTATATAGCCAAGTCGCTCTGCCGCTTGGGCTAACTGAACGCAGCCTTCGAGACTTTCGCGCAGTGATTCTCCGGCACCAATAGATGCCAAATCAAGAATGGAAAGAGGAACAGTGGACATGAGAATTACAGAGGGGGACTAACTCGTTCGAGAACAACGCGAACACCACCCATGTCTGGGCGAGTCCAAACCATATGGCCATCTTCATCAAGCTTGCGTACTACTTCAATTCCCGGCATGCCGACAGGACGCAGAACAAATGCTCCGTCTTCGAAAGTGGCAACAACATGAATTGGTGTCGTGTAATCAAAAACCGATACGTCATGAACAGCGTTTTCTTCTGTGCCGTCCGCTCGAGCATCGGCAATTGTTCCACCACCGCAGTCAACGATGCGGTTACCGCATTGCTCGATGCGCTCTGAGTAACTCATGAGGCGGTCATCGGCCGGAACTGGCTCTCCGCCAAGGGTTGCACTGATGGTTTTCCAGATGCCACGAAGGTCTGGTGCGCCTGGCGCCAGGGGCTCGGTGCAGCCGCCCAGAATCAGAGGGGGAAACGACGCGCCGTACCCGCCAGTAGGAGTGTGGGCTACGGGAATGTCATTGGCGTTCGTCATGAACCCTCACCCTACTGTTGTCGGGCTCTGGCCTGTTTGTTGGTGAAATCCATTGGTCTAGCAAATAAACAGAGGCGGAGAGCCCGATAGTGCGTAGCGTATGTGGTCTTATGTCAGTTCTTCCCAACGCCGCATTTTCAATAGCACTTGACTGTCAGCTCGACAACGTCCCAGGAACCCTTGGTCGGCTGTGCGCCGCCATTGGTGAGGCCGGTGGAAACATTGGTGCACTCGACGGATTCGACGTGCGTGGGCCAGTACTTCGCCGCAGCGTTGTAGTTCATTGCCGGGATGAGGCACACCAAAAGACAGTCGTCGGTGCAGTGCAGAAACTTGATGGTGTAACTGTTCTCGATTGGTGGGACCGTACGTTCCGCATGCATGAAGCTGGCAAAATTGAAGTCATCACCACGGCTCCGGTGAACGACCGTGACGATCTCTCTATGGCCTACACCCCAGGTGTTGCACGTGTATGTACCGCAATTGAGAACGACTCTTCGTTGTCTCACAAATACACCATTCGTAAAAACACTGTTGCAATTGTCAGCAACGGAACCGCAGTTCTAGGACTTGGCGATATTGGACCTGAAGGCGCAATGCCGGTTATGGAAGGCAAAGCACTCTTGTTCAAAGAGTTTGGCGGCGTTAACGGTTTCCCAATCTGTATCAATGCACGCACAGCAGATGAAGTAGTTGACTTCGTACAACGCATTGCGCCGACATTTGGTGGTATCAACCTTGAAGACATCAAGGCTCCAGAGTGTTTCGAAATTGAAGAACGCCTTCGCGCAAGCCTTGACATTCCTGTCTTCCACGACGACCAACACGGAACTGCGGTTGTCACGTTGGCAGCATTGTGGAATTCATTGAAGATCACAGGCAAGAAGATGGAAGATCTCACTGTTGTTATCGCTGGTGTCGGTGCAGCAGGTGTAGCTATCGGAAAAATCTTGCTGAACGCCGGTGTTGGCGATGTCATTGGTTGTGACCGTGTTGGTGCCATCTACTCAGGCCGCAGCGAAATGAACTCGGCGAAAGAATGGTTCGCTGAGCACACCAACTCATCGCGTCGTATGGGAACAATCAGCGACGTTATGAAGGGCGCCGATGTGTTTGTTGGCGTTAGTGGACCAGACCTCATTACACAAGCAGATGTTCGCACTATGGCAAAGGACCCCATTGTGTTTGCAATGGCAAACCCGAACCCTGAAATTCGTCCGGAACAAGTTGATGGTCTTGCAAAAGTCATGGCAACTGGTCGCAGTGACTACCCGAACCAGATCAACAACGTTCTTGCGTTCCCCGGAATCTTCCGTGGTGCACTTGATGCAAATGCAACAGACATCACTGAAGGTATGAAGCTTGCAGCAGCGGTAGCGATTGCCGAATCAGTAACTGATGCACAGTTGTCACCAGACTTCGTTGTTCCATCTGTGTTCGACCGCACAATTGTTGAGCGTGTTGCACCAGCAGTTGCAGCAGCTGCCGTACGCGACGGCGTTATTCGCAAGAACTAAGTAACGCCTGCGCTGATGCGCAGAACAATCAGGTGATGTCTATCAATCGATAGTGGTCTATTGCTGAGGGATTCGTCTGCGCCAGGAGATTGCGCAGCCCAACAGTGTGGTGATCACTCCCCACATCACCAATGGCGCAGTCGTGGACCCGGTGGCGGGCAACACTTGTGGTGTAGTGACTCGAATTTCGCTCTTGGCGCTGAGTCCTCCGGAAACTGCCGACGCAACTACTTGATTCTTTCCGCGACTCGTGCTTCCAAGTACTAGCTCAAGGCGGACTTCACCCTTGGCGTCTGCAATAAGAGTGGTGGTTTTCCCAGCACCAATTCTGAGCACAACTTTTTCGCCAGGTTTGAATCCTTTGGCCATGACAGAAATTGGTTCTCCAACGACGGCTGTTCGTGGAGCTTGGAGTGTTGGTGAAGCCGTGGGTATCGCTGCGGCGGCGATTGGCAATGTCGTTGTTGTTGCAATCGTCGTAGTTGTTGTCGCAGTGGTTGTGGTTGTGGTTGTGGGTACGGGCACCAATGTCCATTGTGCGTAGAGCGTGAAATTAGCGGTGCGTGCGTGTGTGTAGGGGAATGTGATTGCGGTTCCGCCTGTTGCTGCTGTGAACCAACCGTTGAATGTGTAGCCATCACGTGTTGGTGTGCCTGGCGATGTTGAGATGGCTGCACCCGTGCCCGTTGAGCCGTTTGCAATGGTGCTGCCGCCTTGTGTGTCGTGAGTAACGACAAGGTTGTTTGGAGTCCACTGTGCATACAGGGTGATATCGGAAGCAAAGTTAAAAGACGCTTGATTCGCATATGAGGTGCCGCCCGTACCAGAAATTGTGGTGTGCCAGCCTGTGAATGAATGGCCAGGATTGGAATATGAATTTGCAGTCAGATTTGCAGATGTTGAATCGGTTTGTGCAGCCATTGTGCCAGTGCCTCCGTTAGCCATGAAGGTCGCTGTTTTGCCGAGCACTGATTCAATGAATACAAGATTCTGTTGTGGTGTTTTGGCGGCAGTCG
>CALPPK020000298.1 GCA_943325435.2 Bifidobacterium breve | reverse complement strand
ATATGTCTCTGTGGGACTGTTTCAAAGTCGCTGTTGACGAAGACTGCGATGGCAAGATTCTCATTGACATTTTCGCCAACCTTGAACGTGGCGCAACCAAACTGGCCGTTGCCGGCAAGTTGTATTCAGCCGCTGATTGTCAACGAGCAGTTGATGCAGGTGCAGACATTGTTGCCGTTGGTAGGGCAGCCGTGACAAACCATGATTTCCCACGTCTTGCAAAAGACCCAGCGTTCGTTATGCGAACCTTGCCAGTTCCACGCGCCACATTGCGCGCAGAAGGACTTAGCGAATCGTTTATTGGTTATATGGGCAACTGGCCTGGCTTCGCTGAAGCCGAGTAGTTACTTCCTGGTTGATGCCGCCAAGTAGATCTTCGGCATGACGTCTTTGCATGGCATCTGAGCAAGCGCTTTACAGAACTTTTCAGCATCTGGGCCAAGGGCTGCAATAGCTTCTGCGCCTGTCTTTGCGGCAATAGCTTTCTCGCAGGTCTCTTTGCTCATCTGAATAGAGCCACAAGCGCGGTTGAACTCTCCTGACTTCTGAGCAGCGGTAGGAGGCGATGTCGGTGCACCCATGTTTGGTTGTCCACCATTGTTGTTTGGTTGCCCACCATTACTTGGTTGTCCACCATTATTCTGAGGCTGGTTATTGCCATTGGTGTTCTGCTTGATGTCTTGGTTTGGCTGCTGCTGATTGATCTTTTGTTGATTGTCCTTCTTGGCTTCATCCATCTTTTCGTTGAAAGCTTGCTCTTCGGGATCCTCGGTTGCAAGATCTTCCAACAAATCTTCATCGTCAGCGGCTGCGTCGGCAGACGTGTATGCCGTCTTGTATTCATTCGAAATGAACTGCTTGTTCACGCCAGACTTCTTCACACGTACGCGATAGAGAACTATTCCGTCCATCCACACATCGTCTTCGTCAGTTGATGACACTCCGAAGATGAGACGACCTGATTTCGTTGAGCCAGAATCAAGTTCTTCCCATTCAGGTTCGTCTGAGTCGTATGCAACTTCAAGTATTGCGCTGCGTTTTGCTGTTTTCGGAGTCATGCTGACAGTGATTTCGCAGTCGTCTTCGTCTACGCCTTCAACCATCTGACCATCTGCACAGTCACCAGTCATGAAGACCTTGACCTTTTGTTTTGCAGCGGCATTGACCGTGTTTGGAACAACAACTGTGAGAAAGCTAGTCAGTAGTACTGAGCTAGCAATTGCGGCGCGAATCTTCATGGGTCTTCCTGACGTTCGTGTGGCAAAAGTCACCACGAGGGAAGATTATCTTGTCATTGAAAAATTATCAAGGTGAAGAAATTAGTGGAGGTGGACCGGGGTGCCGGTGCCGCTCACTTGATCAAAGAAGTCATTGCCTTTGTCGTCGACCACGATGAATGCGGGGAAGTCCTGCACTTCAATCTTCCACACCGCTTCCATGCCAAGTTCCGCATATTCAAGGACTTCAACCTTTGTGATGCAATCTTGGGCAAGTCGTGCAGCTGGACCACCTATTGAACCTAGGTAAAACCCGCCATAGGCATGGCAGGCCTCAGTCACTTGGCGCGACCTGTTGCCTTTTGCAAGCATCACAAAGCTTCCTCCAGCAGCTTGAAACTCTGCCACGTAACTATCCATGCGGCCAGCAGTGGTGGGACCAAATGAACCAGACGCCATTCCGGTTGGTGTCTTGGCAGGACCTGCGTAATACACGCAATGGTCTTTCATGTATTGCGGCAAACCGTTACCTGCATCAATACGCTCTTTTAGTTTTGCGTGTGCAATGTCACGCGCAACAACCATTGGCCCTGTCAACATGACACGTGTCTTGACTGGGTACTTCGACAACGTGGCACGAATTTGGTCCATAGGCTGGGTGAGATCAATGTGAACTACTTCTTCGCTGAGGTCGTCGTGCGTTACCTCTGGCAAGAAGCGCGCCGGGTCTGTTTCAAGTGCTTCAAGAAAGATGCCGTCACGTGTGATTTTTCCGAGCACTTGACGGTCTGCACTGCAAGAGACCGCAAACGAAACTGGGCAACTGGCACCGTGACGTGGAAGGCGAACAATGCGCACGTCGTGGCAGAAATACTTTCCACCGAACTGTGCGCCAATGCCTGTTTCTTGGGACAACTTCAGAACTTTTTGTTCAAGATCTAGGTCGCGAAATGCATGACCAAGTTCGCTGCCCTGTGTAGGAAGTGAATCGAGGTAATGAGCACTTGCCAATTTCGCTGTTTCTACGGCTTGCTCGGCTGATGTGCCACCAATGACAATTGCCAAGTGATACGGCGGGCATGCTGCAGTGCCAAGTGTGATCATCTTTTCAAACACCCAAGGAAGAAGTGCCTTTTCGTTAAGTAG
Organism: Bifidobacterium breve; assembly: GCA_943325435.2. Next base: position 944 of record CALPPK020000298.1, on the reverse strand, counting down.
CGCTTTTGTTTCTTGAAACAGGTAGCTCTTGTTTGCAGAACCGCCACCTTTGGCCATGAACAAGAACTTGTAAGAGTCACCATCAACTGATGCAATCTTGATTTCAGCTGGCAAGTTGTTGCCAGTGTTCTTCTCTTCGTACATCGTGATAGGCGCCATCTGGCTGTAGCGAAGGTTGCTTGTTTGGTATGTGTTGAAAACGCCGCGAGCAATTGCTTCTTCGTCGCCACCGCCAGTCATAACGAACTGGCCTTTCTTGCCCTTCACAATTGCGGTGCCGGTGTCTTGACACATTGGCAATACTCCGCCAGCTGCAATGCCGGCATTCTTCAACAGGTCGAGCGCAACGAAGCGGTCGTTCGCACTTGCTTCAGGGTCAGACAAAATGTTGCTGAGCTGCTGTAGGTGGTCTGTGCGCAAGAGGTGCGCAATGTCGCGCATTGCTGTTTGTGTAAGAAGTGTTATGGCTTCTGGAGTGACTTTCAGGAAAGTGCCAAGTGGTGTCTCGACTTCTGAGACTCCGTCTTTCGATAGCAATCGGTATTCGGTGTTATCTGGCCCTAAGGGGAAGATCTCTGAAAAGACAAAATCTGGCATGCACCTAGGTTAGAACGAACCCACTCGGGGTGCTCTATGCGCTGGGGTCGATGGGCCAATCGTGCTTTGGGTACCTGCCGGCCATCTCTTTGCGCACTTCTGCCCAAGAGCCTTTCCAGAAGCCTGGTAAGTCAGCGGTGATCTGGATGGGCCGTTGTGCAGGTGACAAAAGCTGAATGCGAAGCGGGATTGTGTTGTTGAGAACAGATGGGTGAGTGGTGACGCCGTAGAGGTGTTGCACACGTATGGAAATCATCGGAGCAGCTGGGTCTGCATAGTTGATGTCAACCGGCTGACCGCGCGGTGGAGAAAACTGAGGCGGTGCTAACTGGTCAAGTTGTGAACTT
>CALPPK020000297.1 GCA_943325435.2 Bifidobacterium breve | reverse complement strand
TGCCACCTTCAGATGGAAGCCATTCAACACCTGCAAATTTGTCATCACCTTCTTTTGCAAAACGCCAACATGCTTCTTCTTGGTGTGAACCAAGGACATTCACGCAGAAGCGACCAGATTCACGAATTGCAGCCCATGACTGTGAACGGACACCAGGGAAAAAACCAACAAGTGGCGGTTCAAGCGAAATAGAGGCAAAGGATCCGATGGTGATTCCAAACGGCGAACCTTGTTCATTCAGCCCGGTTACGACAACAACAGAAGTCGGCACATGGCCTAGGACGGCGCGAAACTGAGCAGAATCAAAAGATGCAGACATGGGTTCAGATTAGACCCAATAGGTCACAAGTTGATTGTTGCGCCTTCTCGGGCCACAAAAACTTCAACGCCGGCTGAATCGGAACATGCCTTCGTGGCATCGAGTTCAGCATCTGTGCGCTCAGGGTCATGATGAAAAAGGGCTAGGCGCTTGGCACGACATGACATAGCAACACCGACAGCGAATTCTGAAGTGCAGTGACCCCAGTGAGCCTTGGTTACAAATTCCGCAGGCGTGTATTGAGCATCATGAATAAGAAGGTCCACGCCTTCGACCAATTCACGAACTCCGTCTGCAATGGAAAACGACCCATCAAGTGGCTGTTGATGATCAGAAATGTATGCAATTGAAACTCCGCCGAGTTCAATGCGATACCCAACAGTTGGCCCGATGTGTGGGACTAGACGCGACTTGATGGAGTAACCATCAATTGCAAAGTCATTATCTGCAACATCATGAAATGAAAAACGTCCGTGCAGACCCGATAGGTCTACAGGAAAGGTTGGCGGACGAACAATGTTCTTCACTGACTCCATAAAGCTGGTGCCATCTTCTTGAGCTGGTCCAAACATTTCAAGACGAGCATCTGGTTTCAATACAGGTGCAAAAAATGGAAGCCCTTGAATATGGTCCCAATGAAGATGAGTTACCAATGCAACTGCATCGACAGATTCATCTTTTCCAACAAACTGCTTACCGAAATAACGAAGCCCAGTCCCGAGGTCGAGAAGAAGTGGGCGTTGGCCATCAGCCTGTACCGAAACGCACGCGGTGTTGCCGCCGTATTTCTGTGTGGACGGACCATGACATGGCGTTGAACCCCTGACGCCGTGAAACGTGACGCGTAGTTGGCTTTCCCCCATTTCTCTAACGCTACGCATGTTCGCTCGTGAAGTACACAAATTCTTAGAGTGACGCGTGTCGCACCACACCCGAGTACCGTTCGGATATGGCTCATGAGATCACCACACAGACCGTCACCGCCAATGGCATCGACTTCACCTATCTTGAATGCGGCACTGGCCCGTTAGCCCTATGCCTGCATGGCTTCCCTGATTCAGCCCATAGTTGGCGTTACCTCATGCCCGAACTCGCAGCTGCCGGTTACCGAGCAGTAGCGCCATTTACTCGCGGCTACGCACCAACGTCAGTCGCCCCTGATGGGATGTACCAAACCGGAGCATTATCTGCAGACGCCAATGCTTTACATGAAGCACTTGGTGGCGACGGCGACGCAGTTCTGATTGGTCACGACTGGGGCGCTCCAAGCGTTTACGGTGCGGCCGCGAGCGAACCGACGCGCTGGAAACGTGTTGTCGGAATGGCAGTGCCTCCAGGTGCTGCAATGGGAATGTCGTTTGCAACCAACCTTGAACAAACAAAACGCAGTTGGTACATGTTCTATTTCCAACATCCGTTGTCCGACATGGTGGTACCTGCGAATGATCTTGCGTTTATCGACATGTTGTGGCGCGATTGGTCGCCTGGTTATGACGGCGCAGTTGATTCTGAAAACTGCAAAGCATGTTTGCGCGACCCTGCACATATGGCTGCCGCGCTTGGTTACTACCGCGCAACTCTTGGCGCTGGTGCACGCAGTGAGAAATATGATGCGATTCAAGCAGCTGGTGGTGGCGAACTAACTCAACCGACTTTGTATTTACACGGATCAACTGACGGATGCATCGGAATGGAAGTTGCAGAATTGGCACGCGCAATGTCTCCATGGGCCGAAGTGAAAATCGTTGAAGGCGCTGGACACTTCATGCAGTTAGAAAAGCCAGCTGAAGTGAACAAACTGATCATTGATTGGATTACGGCAAAGTAATCGTGTTGCCGGTGCGCTGAAGCAACCCTTCTTCCACAAGCATTGCAATCAATTTCTCCGCACGATCCTCATCAACATGCATGGCTGCAATCACGTCAGTGATTCGTTGCGCACCGTCCCCCACTGCACGTAATGCACGTCCTCGTGCTTGACGATCAGACCCTTCGAAGCGGGGTTGAGGTTTGCTGACTCCGGCAGACAACTGCGCCGGATCTTCTCCGTTGCCTTTGTATTTGCACTGAGTTCGTACCGGACACGAACCACACAATGGTGAACGCACAGTGCAGTGCCGTGCGCCGAAATCCATCATCACCTGATTCCATTCCCAACCGAGCCCTTGCGGAACTAGTTCATCTGCGAAATCCTGCAGAGCGCGGGCTTTCATTGGTACACCTTCAAGCCGCGACAACACGCGTGAAACATTCACATCAACAACAGCTACATCCGCGCGATGCGCAAATGCCAATACTGCACGCGCTGTGTATTGACCAATGCCGGGAAGTTTCAGTAACTCATCAATTGACGCTGGCATGTTGTCATCGAACTGCTCATGTAGGACGGTTGCAGTTGCTTGCAGATTGCGACACCGTCGCGGATACCCAAGGCCTGACCACAGACGCAATGCGTCACCTAATGGGGCTTGCGCCAATGCACCTGGCGTGGGGAAAGCATCAAGGAAGGCCTCGTACTTGGGCATTACTCGTGCAACAGAAGTTTGTTGCAGCATCACTTCACTAACAAGGACACGCCACGGGTCGTTTGTGCGACGCCAAGGCAAGTCGCGCAGCGATCCGCTGCCCCACTGAATCAAATTGGCCGCAATGCGGTCATTGCGACTTAGTCGGCCCACACGTCCTGTCCGTCGTATGGACGGCGACGACTTGGAGCAAACTCGCGCTTCCACACCATGACACGACGACGGAAGTAGCACACTTCTTTGCCGTCTTGGTTGAAACCTTTTGTCTCCACCAACACTGTGCCGCGATCGTTCTTTGACTTGCTTTCAGTTGTTTCAAGAACTCGTGTCTCGGCATGAATTGTGTCGCCGTGGAAAGTTGGGAACTTGTGCTGAAGTGTTTCCACTTCAAGGTTTGCAATAGCTGCGCCACTGATGTCTGGAACACTCATTCCGAGCACCAAGGAATACACAAGGTTTCCTACAACAACGTT
>CALPPK020000296.1 GCA_943325435.2 Bifidobacterium breve | reverse complement strand
TGTTTGTCCTTGTTGACCATGATGACGCCGAGTGTGACCTGCACAAAGATGGTGAATTCTGCAACCCCGGTGTACCACCACAGAGCACGAGTACGCAGCGGCGTGATCTTGTGAGCGGCAAGTGCCCACACACCAGCAAGGCCGTTGCTAATGATTGCAACCCACGCCCACGCACTATGAATGTCAGAGATAAGCAAAGAAATCACGTTTACAAATCTACCTAGCGAATGAGCGTGTCGGCTTCGTTGCCCGACTCAATAAGGACCAGTTTTCCGTCGACCACTTCAAAAGTTGTGACCGAGCAATTGTCAAGACTGGCAATAACCATCGCGTCATTGTCTGTCGCGACGCCAATCACCGCATTGATTGCGATGAAATGACTAAACACCACGGTGTCTGCAGTTATTGCCGCGACACGTTGCGCGATTGCATTGCGATAGTCGATGTAATGAGATCCTGAACGTTTCGCAACTTCAGTCCATGTGCCCGCCATTGCCTCGCGTAACCAATCGACTCGGTTTTCTAGGGTGTATTCAACAGGTGATGGAATTTCGCCAACAAGTGGCTCGATAACAACATCTTGTTTCCATGCTGTAGCTAACGGGAACGCCGTTTGTTGACAACGAAGCAACGGGCTCGACATCACAGGCAACGGCCCGAGCGAAGACAACTTTGACGCAACAGCAAGGGACTGACTGCGACCAAGATCGTCTAGCCCTGGGTCTGGATCAACATTCCAACCAGCTGCGGCGCGTCCGTGACGAACCATGTATACACGTGTCATTCGAAGATCCAACCGTCGCGCATTGGCTCGTTGCTCTTCGGGTCAATGAACCATTCGTTGCCAAATTGACGTGAAAACGTTTCATCATCCATTGCTAAGAAGAAACTAGAGTCGCTCAATTGACTTGCATGGCACTTCATTGCTGCGCGCTTCAGTGGCGCGTACTTCATAACGTCAAATTTGTAGTTGATTTCTGACTCAAGTGTTCCCATTGGATTGCCGTCGTCCATTGGACCATCAGGATTAAACCCTTCGCCCTCTGGAAGAAAACCAGCAGCGCGTGCCGCTTCGATACCACGACGCATTTGATCACGGTTCATGGTGCCTTCTAATACGCGAACTGCGGGGAACAACTCTGCGGCACGGTGCCCAACTTTGTGCACCATGATGTGATCTGGGTGGCCGTATCCGCCATGCCAGTCATACGTGGTGAGAACATCTGCATTTTCTTCACGCAACACTTCTGCCAACTTTTGTGCCGCTTCGTCAAGTGATGCGTTGCAGAATGCTCCGGCGTTTGTGTTCTGCTCCCAACCAGTCATTCCGCTGTCTTCGTACCCCAACCACACCACGCGATGTACCCCAAGAGTCTCTGCAGATTTCAGAGTTTCTGCGTGACGAACTTCGACAAGTGTTTTGCCTGCAGGCATATCGGCAGGAATTTCACCATGGTCGCCATTAGTAGCAACAACTAAGACAACTCGGTGGCCTTCGGCGGATGCACGCGCAATGGTGCCACCAGTGCCGATGCATTCATCATCGGGGTGGGCATGAAAACAAACGAGTGTTGACACCTATGCCTGCTTTGCAGCACCGCTTGCGAGCAGAGCATCGACATTGGTAACGCCCCAGTCGCGCAATACTTCTGCGGTGTGTTGGCCAGCATGAGCCGATGGACGTGAAATTTCTGGCGTGGTGCGAGAAAAACGAGGAGCTGGCGCTGGCTGCATATGCCCATTTACATTGATGAACGTTTGGCGCTCCACGTTGTGTGGGTGAGCAGCTGCTTCGCTCATAGTAAGCACCGGCGCAAAGCACACGTCTGTTGCTTCCATGATTTCGCACCACTCATCACGAGTTTTTTCTTTCATTACTTCTTGCAAACGAATCTTTAGCCCTGGCCACATTGACTGGTCCATCTGCTTTGCGAAATCTGCATCGCCTTCAAGTCCTGTGAGCTTCATGAGTTCTGCGTAGAACTGTGGCTCAATAGAACCGAGCGAGATGAATTTCCCATCTGCGCATTCGAAAACGTCGTAGAAGTGCGCACCGGTATCAAGAAGGTTCGTGCCTGGCGCATTTTCATCGAAGATGCCCATGGACTTAAACGACCAGAACATAGTCATCAGCACTGCTGCACCATCAACCATTGCAGTATCAACTACTTGACCCTTGCCAGATTTCTGTGCTTCTAGCAATGCGCACACAACGCCGTATGCAAGAAACATTCCGCCACCACCGAAGTCACCAACCATGTTGAGTGGTGGAACTGGTGCTTCACCAGCGCGAGCGAAATGTGCAAGCGAACCGGACAACGAGATGTAGTTGATGTCATGGCCAGCAGCTTGTGCGTACATGCCTTCTTGACCCCAACCTGTCATCCGACCAAACACAATGCGTGGGTTACGTGCCTGACACACCTCAGGCCCAATACCAAGACGTTCCATAACGCCAGGACGGAAACCTTCGATAATGGCGTCTGCATTTTCTACCAACTGCAATAACGCCTCAACACCTTCAGGGTTTTTGAGATCGAGTGCGATGTTCTTGCGCCCGCGCAACATCAAGTCACCAGCTGGCGTTGATGGTGGCGTGCCACGCACTGCTTGCGCGCGATCAACACGGATGATTTCGGCACCCATGTCCGCGAGCAGCATGGCTGCAAATGGGCCAGGCCCGATGCCAGCGATTTCAATGATCTTGTATCCAGTAAGTGGTCCAGACATAGCAAATTCCTTTTGTTGTTGTGTAGCGAAGAGTTATGAAGCGCGGCGAGCGTGTGACGAGATGGCGTCAACAAAAACGGGCCACAGTGGAAGTGGAACGTCGTGACCCATATCTGTGACGAACATGAATACAGAGCCAGGAATTAGTTCTGCAGTGCGCTCGCCACCTGATGGAGTAAGTAATTGGTCATCACGGCCGTGAATAACAAGAGTCGGAGTATTCAGATTACGTAGCTTGTCGCTACGGTCACCCGATGCATAAATTGCAGCGAGTTGACGGTGTGAACCTTCTGGATAAAAACTTCTGTCGAATTCACGAGCTGCACGAGCTTTGGCTTCGTCGAGATCGAAATACTTCTTCGAGCACCAGACACTCCAGTTCTGTGCACCTTCGATGTATGTGGCACGGTCAGGAGACGGTGGAGCGAGTAACGCAGTCAGCGCGGCTTCTGTTGGGGTTCCGTATGCAAGGTCTCCAGGAACCGACATGATGCTGACGAGACTCTGCGTACGATGCGCATGTTCAATGGCCACTGTCTGAGCAATCATGCCGCCCATTGATGCACCAATGATGTGGGCTTTCTCGAT
>CALPPK020000295.1 GCA_943325435.2 Bifidobacterium breve | reverse complement strand
TTGAGTGCAATACGAAACATGGCTTAGTTTCCGAGGTTCTTCATGAGGTCAAGAACGCGAGCTGCTGTGGGCTCTGTCATTTCATTGACAACATGGCCGTCGGCCAAAAAGATGATGCGGTCTGCATACGCAGCAGCAACAGGATCATGAGTAACCATCACGATTGTTTGTCCAAGATCATCAACTGCTTTGCGCATGAACGTGAGAATTTCAGCACCAGTGATGGAGTCAAGGTTTCCTGTTGGTTCATCCGCAAAAATAATGCGCGGCTGTGATGCAAGTGCACGAGCAACTGCGACACGCTGTTGTTGTCCACCAGATAACTCGCTTGGACGATGCGTAAGACGATCCTGCAGGTGAACAGTGTCAATCACTTTTTGAATCCACGCTTCATCGCCTTTGTTGTTTCCTAACATCAGCGGAAGGCGAATGTTCTCATTCGCTGTCAACGTGGGAACAAGGTTGAACGACTGAAACACAAAGCCAATCTTTTCGCGACGAAGCTCAGTGAGGTCCTTGTCTTTCAAGGTTGACAAGTCGGTTCCGTCAATGATTGCTGAGCCAGACGACAGTTCATCAAGGCCGGCAATGCAATGCATCAGTGTTGATTTACCTGAACCGCTGGGGCCCATGATTGCTGTGAATTGGCCTTCGTAGAAGTCAACTGAAACATCACGAAGTGCGTACACGGCGTCGTCGCCGGAGCCGTACACCTTCGTTGCAGAGATAGTGGAAGCAGCGACTGTTGTTGTCTGGGGGGTCATTACCCCATGTTACTAAGGCAGTTTTACTTAGGTTGTGCAAGAACGCGAAGATATGGCTTCACGGTCTTCCAACCCTGTGGGAACAGGGTCTTTGCATCTTCATCAGAAACAGCAGCACCAATAATGACGTCGCCGCCGTTTACCCAGTTAGCTGGGGTTGCGACCTTGAATTTGGCTGTCAATTGCAATGAGTCAATAACGCGAAGAATCTCATCGAAGTTACGGCCCGTTGAAGCTGGGTAGGTAAGCGACAACTTGATTTTCTTGTCTGGTCCAATAATGAACACTGAACGAACGGTCATTGTGTCGCTTGCATTTGGGTGAATCATTTCGTACAGGTCAGAGACTTTCTTATCTCCATCACCGATCATTGGGAAGTTCACAGGTGTGCCCTGAGTCTCAGCAATGTCTGCTTCCCATTTCACGTGGCTGTCAACAGGGTCAACAGAAAGTCCGATGACTTTTACATTGCGCTTGTCGAAATCTGGCTTGATGCGAGCGACGTATCCAAGCTCTGTTGTGCAGACCGGTGTGAAGTCCTTCGGGTGGCTGAAGAGAACGCCCCATGAGTCGCCCAACCACTCGTGGAAGTTGATAGTTCCTTGTGTGGTGTCTGCTGTGAAATCGGGTGCGGTGTCGCCTAAACGTACAGTCATGATGTTCTCCTTGAAGTAGGTGTCTACCCAAAGGATATGGGTGAAATTCCAAAACCCGACAACTTTGGTCGGGAATTACTATCAGCGAGTGAGAAGTCCCATTTCGGCCACCTCGAGGGCCACCATGTGTGACGACAGATCTATGACAGCTTGAATTTGGCTCTCGAAGTCAGTGCCAGGAGGGACCTTGTTCGGAAGGGGTCCGTCAATGACCAATGTGGCTAGACCATGGGCGAGCGACCACAACATGGCGGCAAAGGCGAATGCCTTGTTTGTGTCAATTTTCGGGCCTGTGATGCGCGAGACCATCAGTCGCAATTCATCGAATGCTGAGTCCGCGGCAGTCTGTGTAGGAGCGTGTGTGGTGACACCACAAATATCGTTGCGAAACATGACACGGAAATGTCCGACATGTTGGCGAGAAAAGTTCAAATAGGCAATAAAACCGGCCTTAGCAGCAGGCATTTCGGTTTCGTGCACATCACGAAATGCTTGTGCCAACCCCGTGAATCCTTCCTCAGAAATCGCCGCAAGAATTCCACTGCGATCACCGAAATAGTGATACGGCGCCTGGTGGCTAACACCTGCGCGACGTGCCACTTCACGCATCGAAAGCGATTCAGCGCCTTCCAATTCAATGATGGCAATGGCGGCGTCAAGCACGAGGCGACGAACATCGCCATGTTGCTCGGAAGGGGCTGGAACCATGACCTCACAGTACAACTTGACAGTGTCAAGGACAACGACTAGACATTGTCAAGTGACTATTGATCAGAAAACTTATGACCGTCGTTGGTGGGTGCTCGGAGTACTTGCCATCAGTGTGTTCCTTGTGGTTGTCGACAACCTCATTGTGAACGTGGCACTGCCCACTTTGCAAAGCGAATTGAATGCGACCACGACTTCCTTGCAATGGATAGTTGATTCGTACGCCTTGGTGTTTGCAGGTTTACTTCTTGCCGGCGGCGGCCTTGGTGACCGTTACGGTCGCAAGGGCGCTTTGCAAATTGGTCTGGTGCTGTTTGTGGTCTGCAGCACGTTTGCAGCATTTGCCACCACTAGCAATCAACTCATTTTTTGGCGAGGTGCCATGGGTGTTGGTGCCGCGCTTGTCTTTCCCGCAACTCTTGCAATCATCACAAATATCTTTGTTGACCCGATTGAGCGTGCGAAAGCTATTGGTTTGTGGTCTGCAGTGTCAGGTATGGCTGTTGCGTTCGGCCCCATTGTTGGTGGCGCACTTTTGCAGCACTATTGGTGGGGCTCAGTTTTCTTGGTCAACATTCCTATTGTTGTCATTGCGTTAGTCGCAGGAAAATTTCTCATACCAAAATCACGCGATGAAAATCCGCACCGTATCGATGTGTCTGGTTTCTTGTTATCGATTATTGCTGTCGGGTCACTTGTCTTCACTGTGATCGAATCACCCAACTGGGGCTGGGGTTCTCAAAAATCAAATGTTGGTTTTGCGATAGCTGTAGTTGCCTTCGCAGCCTTTATTTCAGCAGAAATACGCAACAGTGAACCGCTTCTTGACGTGCGTGTCTTCTCCAACCCCCGACTCAGTGCTGCAGCAGGAAGCATTTTCATAGCTTTCTTCTGCCTCTTCGGATTCACTTTCTTAGTGACTCAGTATTTTCAATTCGTTCGCGGATATGACACATTGAGCGCCGGTATTCACACAATTCCATTCGCAGTTGGCGCTGGCGTTACTGCACCGTTTGCCGCGCGCGCAGCCTTGCGATTCGGTACCAAGCGCGTCGTTGCGATGGGATTATTGAACATGGCTATTGGTCTCGCAATCGCGAGTCGAATGGATCAACACTCTTCGTACTGGGGTCATGTGATCATCAGCATGGTCATCATGGCAAATGGACTTTCATTGGTGACTTCACCAAGTAC
>CALPPK020000294.1 GCA_943325435.2 Bifidobacterium breve | reverse complement strand
GGTGACGCTACTTGTATAGGCGACGTATGCGGTTACTGGGCTATGCGTCGTTCAAAAGTTGCTTAAACAGTGAGTGGTTTTGCAAGGCGCAAAGTTGCAAGTTCTGCAGGGGCGGAGAGTCCAGCTAATGCAATGTCGTAATCAGGCAACTCATACACATCGCCATCATCAGTAATCATTATGAACCTGTCGAAGTTTGCGAGGAAGGTGCGGTCATGGCTTACTGCAATCACAGTGCCTTCGAAACCTTCAATGGCTCGCTCCAGTGCTTCAGATGAATCAATGTCAAGGTTGTCGGTTGGCTCATCAAGCAGCAGCACGTTGTGGCCAGCAAGCTCGAGGCTCAAAATTTCAAGACGCGCTTTTTGTCCACCGGACAATGTCTGGAATTCCTGGCGAGCATTGTTGCGCAAGCCATAGCGGGCGAGGGCCCCCATTGACTTTTGTTCGTCACTCAACCTGTCGCGCACAATTTCAATGCACTCACGTCCGTGGAACTCTGGTCTGTCGTTTACTTGGTTGAACATGCCGACCGAAGTGCGTGGTCCAAACGTAATGTCACCCATCAGGCCGTCTGCTTTGCCGTTCAATGCATTGAGAAGGTGTGTCTTTCCGGTTCCGTTCGGGCCAATCAGCCCGAGGCGCTCACCAAAATGCACTTCATCAGAAAATGGCATGAACAAATCACCAATCGCAACTGCTTCAAACTTCACTACGCGACGGGCAGAGTCTGCACCGCGGAATCGAACGTAAATCTGTTGGTCTGCAACTGGCGGGGGAGGCGGTCCGGCCTTCACAAACTTTTCCCAGCGTGTTTCTGCGCCATTTGCTTTCGTTGCATTCTTGAAGTTCTGCGCCGCACGTTGCTTCATGATCTTCATGTGATGAAACAGTCGACGTTCTTCATCATTCCAGCGCTTCAAGTCGTCGCCCAATAGTTCCTGACGCTTCTGACGTGCTTCGGGGAACGTCACGTATGAACCGCCATGCACCCATGCGCCCGAACCCTCAACAGCAATGATCTTCGTTGCCACACGCTCTAACAATGTGCGGTCGTGGCTCACCATCAGAATTGTGCTCTTGCACGCCTTGATCTGTTCCTCTAACCAGCCACGTGTCGGAATATCGAGATAGTTATCTGGTTCGTCAAGGAACAGCACGTCAGCACCTGATGTCAATAACAAGTCAAGAACCAAGCGCTTGCGCTCTCCGCCAGACAACTGGCTCACCAAACGAGTGGCGAAGTTGTCTACGGGTGTCTTCACGCTGCGTTGTGCAGATGCTGCCCACTGAGTCTCAAGGTCATACCCACCGAGGTCACCCCAGTCGCCAAGAGCTTCGGCGTATTTCATGCCGTCGTCATCACCGCTCATCATTGCTTTTTCAGCAGCGAACAGTTTCTTTCCTGCTTCACGTAGTGCAGTTGGTGCAACTTCAATCAACATGTCGCGCAAACTGTCATCAGGTCGGCTCATACCAACGTCCTGAGTCATCTGCAGGAATGTGCCACCGATACTGAACTCACCGTCGTCTGCTTCATATTGACCAGTGAGAATTTTCAGGATTGTTGATTTACCAACACCATTAGGTCCAACAATTGCAGCGTGCTCACCAGGGGAGACGCCAAAGCTGACATCAAAGAACAGTTGGTCTGCGCCAGGAGGCGAATATGCCAATTCAGATACAACAATGCTGCTCACGGCTATCCAGTATGGCGAGAAGTACAGTCAATGAGGTGCCGAATCCCGAGTTGAATCAGTTGCAGGCCGTGTTGTGGGATATGGACGGCACCATCGTTGATACTGAGCCGTATTGGTTCGCTGCCGAATACGCGGTGGTGGCAGAACACGGTGATTCATGGAGCGATGATCTCGCACGATCGGTTGTTGGTTTCGACCTCCTCGATTCCGGTCGTTTCATGATTGAGCATGGTGGCGTTCGCTTGACACCACATGAAATTGTTGAGCTGTTGCTGGACAGCGTGGTCACGGAACTAAAGCGGGAAGTGCCATGGCGCCCGGGCGCACGTGAGTTACTGGCTGATGTTCGCACTGCCGGAATTCCTACTGCGCTTGTCACAATGTCATGGCGCCGCTTCGCAAACGAAGTTGTCGACGCTTTACCAGCCGGTGCTTTTGACGTGTCTGTTGTGGGTGATGATGTCGAGCGTGGCAAGCCACATCCTGATCCGTACTTGCTGGCCGCAGAACGTTTGGGCGTAGACATTACGAAGTGTGTGGCAATTGAAGATTCTCCAACGGGTGTTGCCTCTGCATTGGCCGCAGGTGCCGTTGTGCTTGCGGTGCCACACCACGTAGATGTGCCAATGCGTCACGATGTGAATGGCCGCATGATTCGCCGCGAAACTCTGGCCGGAATTACCGCTGCAGAGCTTGCGTCTTTTGTGAATTAGTCATCAACTTTTTCAAACTAATTATATCTGTACAGGTATAATTGAAATATGGCCAAAGAGGTGTATTCCCGCAATTTGATTCATACGGCTCGTTTGCAGGCCGGTCTCACGCAGGCCGAACTAGCCCGAAAAGGCAAGACAAGCCAGGCCGCAATTTCGGCATATGAATCAGGCAAAAGATCTCCATCGGTTGAAACACTGTCGAGGCTCATTCGAGTCACAGGAATGGAATTGCGCATGCGACTTTCAGAACCAGACACTCATGATGCGTCGCGTAAGTCTGCCGAGAAGATTTTGCCTCGGTCGCAGGTTCGTGCACACATAACTCGCGAAGGAAAGCGAATTAGTGCACATGGTCGAGGTTCCAAGACTTGATATTCAGAAACTATTTGAAGAATTAGAAAAAGAAAAGGTTCAATATGTCGTAATCGGTGGAATTGCGGCTCAACAATTGGGCTTACCGGTTCCCGCCACAATTGACCTAGACATAACGCCGAAACGATCGGCGGAAAACTACAAGAGGCTTTCTCGATTCTTTGAGAATGTAGGAGCAGCCCTCTTTACGGCAGAAGATGGCGGAACGTGGTTTCCACATCACCTCCTTGAAAATTGGAGTCAATACAGCACTCTCCACTTACTCACAAGATTTGGACTACTCGATCTTGTCTTTTCGCCGGAAGGTGCCCCATCTGGTTATTCACAACTCGCTCCAGATTCACAGTTACAGACCGTGGAGCTGGTGAAGATCCGCTTGATTACGGAAAAGCAGTGGGTTGCCCTAAAGATTGCAGCCGGCCGTGAAAAAGACATTGAGCATTTGTCTATGTATTACAGAGACAGAAACGGAAACTAACTTCCGAGTTCCTCGGTGAGTTCTAACCACTGGGTTTCAAGTGATTCGATTGTCGTTTGCAGTTGCGCAAGTT
>CALPPK020000293.1 GCA_943325435.2 Bifidobacterium breve | reverse complement strand
TCAACGATGCAGGTGTTGAATACCGAATAGAGCTTGAACGCCGAACAGATGTGTTGTGTGAAATTCCGTGGCGTCACTTCGGCGAAAAGAACACAGTTGAGTTGTTGTCTATCCTTGAGCCTGTTGGTCAACGCTATGTGCAACACATCAATGAGATCGCAGGCGAAAACTGGATGCCTGCAGCTCGGCCTCGTCGTCGCTAAACCGAATGCGGTAATCCGATTCGTACGGAAACACCCGGCGAATACATAACGTGCGCATCACCTGTAGGTGCAGGCAAGCCGGCAGCTATGACCAACGTGTCGTTCACATGCTCAAGCGTTGCAGTATGCAGAATCCATGTCTCATGATCAACTGGTGCGTATCGCAGACTTTTTCCAAACCCCTTTGAGTACAAACCCCATCGTGCAGACAAAAACACCGACAGCTCATCGGGCTGTTCAATGCGGTCACCAATAGCCACACGAATAGACGTTGAAGCAACTTGTGGCCATCGACGCTTCACAGTTGTGGTGAGTGATTCAGAAGTCACCACATGCGACGCACTGCCCCAGCAGTACGGCAAGGTATATGAACCACGAGCGACTAGTGCTGGAAGCAATCGATTCACATCGAGTGAGAAAAACCAGACTCCGGGGATTCCGTCTTTCTTTACATACGTACGAACATTTACTTCAGGGAATGAACCCAAATACGGAATTGCTGGAGTGCCCGGAAAAGAGATGTTGCGCATTGAGAAAGGAATGAGGCCCACCCACGCTGACCCATCGAAGGTATCAACTTCAAGTCCTTCAGGCAGTAAGGCTTGCACAACTGCGGCGTCGTAACGCCAATGAATATAGGCAAGCTCTTGCCACTGTTGCTTCATAATTGGTCGGCGCACCGGCGCTGGACAGAAATCTTGCACGCCTCTACCTTACGAATCATTTTCAGATTCGGGAATGGGGCATCAGTCACCTAGGTTGATAACCCTATGGCTCATTACGTCACAACTGTTCCTTCGTCCAAGACTCCTGAAGAAGCGTTTGCCTATATGTCAGACATTCGCAATTTCGCACTGTGGGATAAAGGGATCAAGAAAATCGACCAAGTTGTCGGAGACGGCGCTGGTGTGGGGTCTAATTATGACATCACCGTAAAAGGCTTCGGCGGCAAAGATTCGGTCTTTCGCTACGTCACGCTTGAGTGTGACTCCCCCACCAATGTGTTGGTGAAGGGTAAGAACTGGATGCTCACATCAGTCGATCGCGTGACAATCACCCCTACTGCAAACGGATGCGATGTCACATACGACGCAGTTCTTACAGCGAATCCAATCGTGTGGCCAATGAACATTTGGCTCAGTCGTATCTTTGACAAAGTTGGCGCAGTCGCAACGCGCGGCCTCAAGAAGGTGCTTGCCTAGGGACAACCCAAGTCATTCAGGTTGGCGCACTCTCTGCACAACCAAGCTGTGCCTTCTGAAGTGCTCCACGCAGTAGCAAGAGGCGAACCACACGACATGCAGTCGTGCTTTTCCTTACTTACTGGTTTCACTTCAAAGTGCGGAGCCTGATCAGACATACGTAGCGAGATTAGCCGCACATTGAATTAACTCGGCCATATCGCTCGCCACTGCAGCTACGTACCGATCAGGTCGAACCACTATTGCAAATGCATCACCAAGAGTTTCCGGCGCAACCACATTCACTATGGGTACCGCGCCAAAAGAAACAGGAATATCTACAGCTGCTGCAGTCACGAGCACAAACGATGCTCTATCGGTGCGTACAGCTTTTGACACTTCAGGGTGGAACCAGAACTGATGCCCCACTCGCGGATCATCGCCAATCACAATTCCTGCTTCAATGAACGGGCTCGGCCGTGTGCCGCCGTATCCACTTTCAACGTCAACTCCGTGACTAACCCGTCCGCCCAACTGATCAATGAGACGACCCATATCTACTGCATGGGCAATAGTGCTACGAACATGAGGAACGCGTTCAGGTGAATACGTGTCAAGAATCTTCTCAGAAGAAACACCACGTGTAATGAAAGAGAACTTCCACGCAAGGTTGATGGCATCACGCATTCCAGAATTCAAACCCTGTCCCGCAAATGGTGGGGTCTGATGCGCAGAATCACCCGCTAAGAACACATTTCCCTTTTGCATAACTGGCGCGACTACCGCGTGGAACCGGTACACCGCACTGCGCACGATGCGCGCTGTTACTGGTGAAATCATTCCGTCAAGCAACTGCCAGAGACCTTCTTCGGTATTTAGAGCAGTTGCATCTTCGCCGTCTTGCACCTGAAATTCCCATCGGCGATACCGACGAACTCCTTGCACAAAAGTAAAGGGGCGATCCGCGTGGCAGAACTGGCGCACACCAACTGGGAGATCTACGACTGCGCCTTCGTGCAGTTCAGCATCAACTACTAACCATTCCTGATCAAAACGCAAATCTTCCAATTGCAATCCGATGAATTTACGCGTCCAACTGGACGCACCATCGCAACCAACAAACCACCGTGATTCAATGGTTTCGCCGTCATCAAGAGTTGTCACAACTTTCTTACCGTCATCTTCTATGTCTGTTACCGTGCGGCCCCACAACACGGTTGAACCGCGTGCTTCGGCTTCGGCACGCAACATGGCATCTAGTTCCGGTTGATAATGAACCACCACAGGCGGCACTCCCTGCAAACCGACTGATGGAATATCTGCTCCAATGATTACTTCATCATTTGGACCAACAAAATCACCTCGTTGTAGTGGTTCCGTATTGTGATGCAGCCATTCGCCCATTCCGTGGTCGTAACATGCGCGAAGAATCTCATCATCCATCACGATGGCTCGTGGTAATTGATACGGAATGAGGTCGCGATCAATAACAATGTTAGAAACACCCATGTCATTCAGAATCGTGGCAAGAAAACTTCCTACAGGTCCTCCGCCAAGAATAGTGACATCGACTTTTTTCATTGAATGAAGTCGGCGATGATCGAATCACGAAATTTTCGAACAATCTCGCGCACTTCTTCTTGTTCTTTGCCTTGCACGTCGGCTACCGAAAAAATGAACGGCTCTAAAGCGGCCCAGCCCATTTCTAGGGCCATGCCTATCGCCGCGAGTGCCTTTATTTGAGTATCTGGCTCGTCAAGCTGGCGCATTTTTGCAACGTGATGTAACGCCCCACGTGGAATAGAAACTCCAGCTTCAAGTTCGGTGGTCGCAAGTTCCATCTCACCATCAAGCACAGCGCGCACTACCGCACGCAGATACCGTGGCTCTTCATTTAGAGCAAGCGGAAGAGGTATGGGATTGCCATGCGATCTTTCATTCACATCAGCCGCATGTTGTT
>CALPPK020000292.1 GCA_943325435.2 Bifidobacterium breve | reverse complement strand
GTTCAAGCCAATGTTCAAGGAAATGTGTGCTCTTTGAGAACGGCAACTGAATTGCTCCGCCGACAATTGACAAACCGGCAAGGATGACGAGAGGTGTCACCATTGTCCATGGGCTTTCATGCGGCGTGTGATCGCCATGCGCGCCATTTTCTTCTGCATGATCATTCCAACGTGCTTCACCAAAGAACACCATGATGACTTGGCGAGTCATGTAGTACGCGGTCAAGAGTGCAGTGATGACTCCGATAAGCCAGAGAAGACGATTGTTTGCGAACGCATAGAGAAGGACTTCATCCTTTGACCAGAAACCTGCGAATGGTGGGATACCGGCAATTGCTAGCCAACCAATGATGAATGTGAATCCAGTGATTGGCATCACCTTGCGAAGGGCACCCATCTTGCGCATGTCTTGTTCATGATGCATGCCATGGATGACTGATCCGGAACCAAGGAACAAGAGAGCTTTAAAAAATGCGTGAGTCACCATGTGGAAGATTGCCGCAACGTACGCGCCGGAACCGATGGCGAGGAACATGAAACCAAGTTGAGAAACCGTGGAATATGCCAAGACTTTTTTGATATCTGTTTGAGCAACGGCAATTGTGGCAGCGAACAACGCAGTAAGAGCACCAACAGTCGCGATGACATCACCTGCCCACGGATACGACGCATGAAGTACTGGTGCCATACGAGTAAGAAGGAATACTCCAGATGTCACCATGGTGGCCGCGTGAATAAGAGCCGAAACGGGAGTAGGGCCTTCCATCGCGTCAGGCAACCAAATGTAGAGCGGTAGTTGTGCGCTCTTTCCGCATGCACCAACGAACAACATCATCGCTATCCCGGTTGCGGTGACAGCAGCAAGTTTCCCACCTTCGGCGGCAGCGTTAATACCTGCGTACGACAATGTTCCGACTGATGAGAATGCAAGGAACATGGCGACCATCATCCCCCAGTCACCGACTCTGTTTGTCACAAATGCTTTCTTTCCAGCAGTTGCAGCAGAGTCACGCGTATGCCAGAACGAGATGAGGAAGTATGAACATGCGCCCACACCTTCCCAACCAAGGAATGTAACGAGAAGGTTTTCACCGAGCACAAGCATCAACATGGAGAAAACGAAAAGGTTCAGATACAGGAAGAACTTTGAGAATTTCGGATCACCATGCATATAGCCGATTGCATACAAGTGAATAAGAGATCCGATTCCAGTAACGAAGAGCGCCATTGTGATGCTCAGCGGATCTGCCAAGAGCGCCATATCGACATGCAGCGAACCGACTGGCAGCCACGAGAACAATGTGACGACATGGTGACGTTCTTCAGCAGTGCGAGACAAGAGATCGAAGTACACCCCAACCACGACAAGGAATGACGATGCGGTCATTAGCGTCGCAAGTATTCCGGCACGAGGTTCACCAAGAATCCGACCGAACAGAAGAATCAACAAGAAGCCAGCTAGCGGCAACGCAGGGATAAGCCAAACAAGATCCAACATGGCAACTACCCCTTCAGTCCTGACATGTCGTCGACGGTCAACGTTGTACGGCGTCGCATGATGGAAACGATGATGCCAAGACCTACTACAACTTCAGCAGCAGCGACTACGAGAACGAAAAACACCACGACTTGTCCGTCAATGCTTGCAATTTGGCTGGACAAAGCAACGAAGGACAGGTTCACAGCATTCAACATCAATTCAATGCACATGAACATAATGAGAGGGTTGCGACGCACCATGACACCAATAGTGCCGATGCCGAACAACACCGCTGACAACACGAGGTACCACGTCGAGGTTGGCTCTGCGAGAGAAAACATGACACTCATTTCCCGGTCCCTACAGACTTGGTTTTCCGTGCCATCACTACGGTGCCAATAACTGCAACTAGCAATAACACCGAAGTGAGTTCAAAGGCGAAAACGTTGTCACTGAAAATAACCCGGGCAAGTTGACGAATGTTTGCATCAGGAGATTCAAATGTGGTCTCATTGACGCCTTTGCCTGATGGCCCAAGCCCAGCCCGAGACGAAACTATTGCCGCGATAACGATGGCACTGATACCAGCACCAATAATCACTGCGAGAGGACGCTGATTAGTGATTGGTTCAACACTGAGATCTTCTGCTTTATCGACCCCGAGCAACATAATCACGAACAAGAACAGAACCACAATTGCCCCGGCGTACACAATGACTTGTACTGCTGCCAAGAAATGAGCATTGTGCGACACAAACATCACGGCAATACCAAACAGAGTAAGAACAAGACTCATGGCGGCATGCACTGGGTTAGACCGAGTCACAACTCCTAATGCACCGACAAGCACCATTGCTGCAGCAACTACAAAAACGAAGAGCTCCATCAGTTCTCCAACTCAGATTCATCACTGATGTTTTGAGTGGGCTCTGCAGGACGAATGCCGTAACCAAGTTCTCCACCCCAAGAAACAACCCCGACAAAATCCTCACTACCGGCAGATGCCGTAGCTCGCATCCAACCAGAAGTGTTCTGGTCTTCGCCTGGGCGCCAGTCTTCCCACGGGAGATGCTGAGGCATACCTTGGTTGTCCACTAGCAGTTCAGACTTCGTATAAATGGCGTCTTGGCGATTAGTGAATGAGAATTCAAACAACTTGGTCTCTGTAATTGCTTCTGTTGGGCATGCTTCCACGCACAAATCACAATGGATGCAGCGCAAATAGTTGATCTCGTACATGAAACCGAAGCGCTCACCCGGAGAAGTTGGATTGTCAGGATTGTTATCTGCTCCGCGTACGTAAATGCACTTTGCAGGACACACCCCGGCGCACAGTTCACAACCGATGCACTTTTCCATTCCGTCTTCATAACGATTCAATACATGACGGCCATGCATGCGTTCTGGCTTGTCAATCTTTTCGTCTTTAACGTCGTTGTTCTTACGACGAAATACGCGGCCGCCTGAATACTCAGTAGTGACCTTGTTACGTGCACCATGCTGACGCATGGTTACAAGAAATCCTCCGAAGTAGCCCATTAGAAGCTCGCTCCATCCTTCTCACGATTAACACGACTGACATGTTGCGCGGCAAGTAGTAATCCGTAACCAGCAATCAGAACAAGAGCAGTCACAAGGGTGACCACCATCTGATCCCATCCGGCATCTCTGCCTACTCGCTGCGCTGCAAGAAGCATGAACCAACCAAGAGAACCAGGTATCAGAATCTTCCAACCCAGATCCATGAGTTGGTCATATCGGAAACGAGGAAGAGTGGCACGGAACCACACGTATACATAGAGGAAGACGAGCACCTTAAGAAGAAGCCAAACAGTGCCCTCAATTGCATTCGGAATAAATGGAATATCCAAAGTGG
>CALPPK020000291.1 GCA_943325435.2 Bifidobacterium breve | reverse complement strand
CGCGGTAAACGGCATGATTAAGACCGCCACATTCAAGACCGACAGCATGATGAAGGGTGCTGATGCTGAGGCATTGGTCGCAACTGATCTTGCTGAATGGCTAGTGCACCGGGGAACACCGTTCCGTAAGGCCCATTCAATTGTCGGCAAGATCGTGCGGGACTCCATCGCAACGAATGTGCCGATGGTTGACATCGTTCGTAGCCATGAATCATTCGGACCTGATGCTGTGTCGCTCTTTAATCCTGGAATATCAGTTGAGCGTCGCCAGTCGCCTGGTGCATCTGGTCCACTCGCTGCGCAAGACCAGAAGGCGCGACTGATGGAAGCTATCCGTAGTGCAGAGGCACGTTTAGCATGACGTTCGTACAAGAATTCCGCGTCCGTTATAACGAGTGCGACATGCAGAACGTTGTCTTTAACGCAAATTATTGGATCTATGCCGACGATGCCGTCGCGCAGTTTGTGCGTCAAGGACTTGCTGATGAACTCAAGAAAGATATCTCTGATGTTGACCTGATAGCAGTCGGTTTTGACTTCATGTTAAAAACTGCAACGGGTACATGGCATAAGGGTGCGAAATACACAGACGTGATTCACGCTGCTTGTTCAGTTTCGCGGTGGGGAAACACCTCATTCGATGTCACGGTCGACATGACAGTGAATGGTGAGCAAGTGTTTGATTGCATCATCACCTATGTCAGCGTTACGCCTGGTGCTCCGCAACCTGCTCCAGTGCCCGACGTCGTTCGACGTGCATTGAGCTAGAGCCAGTTCATGTTCTGGCCGTGATATCCAATCTCGGCTAAACGAAAGTGACGTGGTTCGGCACTAGTGCCGTCAAAAACGTCAACCTGAACATCTGCAACTGGTCCTGCTGGTTCCATGCGTGCCCACACAAGTGGGGCGGCAGCCGTGGCGGACTTTCCGGCGTCATGGATTACTTGTTTCAGTCTGTTTTGTGTCTCGGTTCCAAGGTACTGCCACACAATTGAGTGAAAAATTAGCGTTGCATGGCCACTTGTTCGTGCAAGTTGTTGAGCGATCCATTCATCTGCGGAAGCCTGATCAACTATTGGTCGGTGTCCTTTGGCGATGGCTATTGCGTTGCGGAGCCGTTCGAGCCGAAGTCGTTGATCCGGCCACACGAACGACAACAGGCGCGCTTCATCGTCAGGTTGTGTGACATCAATGGGGGAGATGTCACATCCGCGTTTAGTGATCGCTGTGGCGCCTACGCGGGGCACGTCTGGAGCATTAGAAAACCAGTCGCCCATAAAACGAAGGGAAGAACTTGGGTCACCCATTCGTAATTGTCCAAAGCAACCGTAAAACTTGTCAAAGTTAAGGTTCAATCCTGCGCTTGCACCAATTTCAAGAAGAGTGAATTGATCGACACCGATTGTTGTTAACCAGTGGCTCAATACGAGGTGCACCACGCTTCGGCCAACTTCATTTGTTTGCACTTGGGTGGCCAATCCGCTTTCAATATCATCGAGATGATCGCGCATATAGCCAATGAAATCGGCCGTAAAGTCTTCAGCTGGCTTTCCTCCGACGCTCGGATAGTGTCGTGCAAGTCGATCATCTTTTCCTTGCAACACCACCCGATGGATGGCGCCAGCAAGTCGCAGTGGTACTGCATCATGCACAGGTCGAAGGCTTCTTCCTGCAAGAAGGGCGTAGGTGCGACCGCCGTCTGCGTAGTCGGCTGCAAGATCAGTGAAGAGGGCGCTGTACATCGGGGAGCCTAAGGTTCGGCACGACTCAGCTTGCTGGAGAAGAGCCCGCAGCATCTCGTCACCGTCGAACAAACTCATATTTCCTGGCGATGTAGACGATGAACTGATGATTCGATATTAGTGCAGGCCGCAATGGTGCGTCCGTGTAAGACTTTGAACGTGACTTCTTCTGGCTTGTTTTCTGATCTCTCCGCACGTGGACTCATCCATGACTCCACTGATGCAGCAGCCCTGTCTGCCCGGCTCGATTCAAGCTCGATAGGTGTTTACGTTGGTTTTGACCCAACAGCAGACTCGTTGCATGTTGGTCACCTTCTTGGTCAATTGACTTTGCGCCGTTTTCAACTTGCTGGTCATCGTCCGTTTCCACTCGCAGGAGGCGCAACCGGAATGGTCGGCGACCCATCTGGAAAAAGCGAAGAACGCAATCTTCTTGATCGTGAAACGCTCGAACATAATGTTTCGCAAATCAAGAATCAGTTGTCACGCTTACTTGATTTTTCTCCTGGAAAAAGTGCAGCGACACTTGTAAACAATGCTGATTGGACTGCCGGAATTAGTGCACTTGATTTCTTGCGCGACGTTGGTAAATACATCACTGTTAATCAAATGATGGCAAAAGAGTCTGTGAAGAATCGTTTGAATTCAGAGAATGGTTTGTCGTATACAGAATTCAGTTACATGTTGCTACAAGCCAATGATTTCAGGCATCTTTGTGCTAATCATGATGTGGAATTGCAAATGGGTGGTTCTGATCAGTGGGGAAACATCACTGCAGGAATTGATTTGATTCGTAAATCTCTATCGCGCAGTGCATTTGGTGCAACGTGGCCGCTCGTTACAAAAAGTGATGGTACTAAGTTTGGTAAAACTGCAGACGGTGCGGTGTGGCTAGATGCGCAACGCACATCGCCGTATCAATTTCGTCAGTTCTGGATGCAGATGGCAGACGCAGATGTTGTGAAGTACTTGCCGCAATTCTCACTTGCATCAATGGAAGAAATTTCTGCATTGCTTACAACACATTTGTCTGATCCCGGTAAACGAATTGCGCAACGCACACTTGCAACTGAACTCACAGTGTTGGTGCACGGTGCTGACGCAGCCCGCGATGCAGAAGCAGCTGCTGAAATCCTGTTTGGGGGAGACCCAAATGGCGCAACTCGTGAGGCTTTGCAGGCAGTTGCTTCAGAGGTTCCTAATTCAGTTGTTACGCGTGAAGAACTGGAAGATGTCTTTGGGCTCTTGGCCCGATCTGGTGTTGCGAGCAGCACTAGTGACGCGCGTCGCTCTGTCGAACAGGGCGGAATCAAGGTCAATGGTCAGACCTTAGAAAAGGGTGAAACCCTTGCCAGCAAAGGGATTCTGCATGATCAGTGGGTATTGGTTCGCAAGGGCAAGACCACCTATCACGTGCTGACCTTGGCCTAAAACTGCTGTTTGTCCACAGATGTAAAGACTTCCGGATTTCTCTGAAACCCGTGTTGGAAGTGGGTCTCGGGCGCCGTTAGCATTGCAACTCGCCCCTCTAACGCGCATGCGTGTTTTTGGGGGTCGGTATCACTGCCCTTCGGGGTACATGCCGAGAGCATTAGCTCCTTGAAAACAGAAGAGAAGACTGAACAACAGT
>CALPPK020000290.1 GCA_943325435.2 Bifidobacterium breve | reverse complement strand
TTGCGTGTATTCGATGAAGCGGTCACTGAGTTACGAAATCCCAGACGCTTTGTCTTCAAGTACACCAATGAGTTCATCAAAACTCTTTATGAACGAAGCGACGCCTTCTGCTTCAAGTTGCGCCGCAACTTCATCAACATCAATAGCGTTCATTGCCAGTTCCGCCCACTGGCGACGACTAACACCTAAGTTCTGGTCAATGGTTCGCGCAAGTGTTCCGTGATCTGCAAAAGCTTCCAACGTTGCATCTGGCAAGGTATTAACAGTGTCTGGTCCAATCAACTGATCCACATACATGGTGTCGGGATATGCCGGATTCTTCGTAGAAGTTGAAGCCCACAGCGGGCGTTGAACGGAAGCTCCCGCTTTTGCAAGCGCCTCCCATCGAGGTCCGCTGAATGTCTTTTGAAAAGCCGCGTAGGCGAGCCTGGCTTGATTTACAGCTGCTGTTCCACGCAAAGCAAGAGCGGCTGGAGTGCCGAGGGCATCAAGACGCTTATCAATCTCATTATCGACGCGACTAATAAAGAAACTCGCGACACTCGCAATGTTTGAGACTGGGGCACCTGATGCCATTCGCTGTTCTAAACCATCTATGTAGGCGTCCATCACATCCTGATAACGAGAGAGACTGAATATCAGTGTCACGTTTACGTTTCGACCTTCTGCGATCATTTCTCTAATGGCAGGAAGTCCTGCTTGTGTCGCAGGAATCTTGATCATCACATTCGGGCGAGCAATACGCTCATGAAGTAAGCGCGCTGCTGACAAGGTTCCTGCAGTGTCGTGAGCTAGTGATGGATCAACCTCAACACTCACGAAACCGTCTGATCCCTTTGTTCGCGAATACAAACCGGCAAACACATCAAGGGCTCCATGAATGTCCTGAAGCACTAGTTCCCAGTACGCCTCACGTGCGGACGAACCTTTCTGGATTTCACTACGGAACTGTTCGTCGTAGTCTGAACTGCCTTGTATCGCCTTTTGAAAAATTGTGGGATTTGAAGTCAATCCTCGTACACCACGCTCAACTAGCGAAGCGAGGTTGCCCGATGTGAGGTAACCGCGTTGCAGGTTGTCAAGCCACGGGCTCTGACCGTGTTCAGATGAGAGCTTTGTCAGAGAGTCACTCATCGAGAGATCGCATTTCGAGCCACATCCGCTACGTGACTTGCAGTAATACCGAGTTCAGCCATAACTACATTTCCTGGTGCGCTGGCACCAAAGCGATCAATACCAACACTGTGTGTTGCATAGGCCGCCCAACCAAATGTTGTGCCAGCCTCCACGCTGATGCGAGGTAGCGAACGCGGAAGAATCTCATCTTGACGTGATTGCGACAGAGACGCAAAGCGTTCCCACGAAGGCATCGTTACAACGTTGACGTTGAGGCCTTCTTTCTGCAATAACGCTGCTGCGTCGACTGCAACTGACAACTCGCTACCTGTGCCGATGATTGTTGCCTGAGGCGCATCTGTCTTAACAATCACACCGGCTCCGTCGGCTACAGCTGAACCGTCTGTGAGAGCAACGACCGTTTGGCGAGACAAGATAAGAGCAGTAGGACCGTCATGAGTCGCTGCAATCAACCATGCTTGGGCTGTTTCATTTGCATCGGCAGGTCGAATCACTTGCAGACCTGGAATTGCTCGTAATGAAGCGAGTTGCTCTACCGGTTGATGAGTTGGACCATCTTCACCAACTCCGACAGAGTCATGACTAAAAACAAACACCGTACGTGCTCGCGAGAGGGCTGCTAGACGAATTGCAGGACGCATGTAGTCAGCAAATACGAAGAACGTGCCCC
Organism: Bifidobacterium breve; assembly: GCA_943325435.2. The sequence continues at coordinate 1,568 of CALPPK020000290.1, read as the reverse complement.
CGACAGGAAGAACACCGCCATGCAGAGCCATTCCGACCATCGCGGCGCCCATCGCATGTTCGCGAATGCCGTAATAGATCTGTTTTCCTTCTCTGTTATCTGCTGAGTAGCCACTCGTCTCAGACAGCTTTGCTCCGGTATTTCCGGTGAGGTCCGCAGCACCCGCAAGCACGAACGGCAGGGCGCTTCCGGTTGCTTCTAGGACCTTTTGAAAAGCTTGACGCGTTGCCAATTTGGTATCCGATGGGAAGACAGGAAGCACAGAAGCAATCTGTTCTTTAGTTGCGATGCCAAATGTGGACGGCTTTAATGCTGGCGATGACGACTGAGTGCGCTTCTTCCAATCCGCAGATGCCGCCTGCCCGCGTTCGCGACAGAAAGCACGATATTCAGACACGAATGATTCAGGTGCGTAAAAAGGCTCGTCAGGAATTCCCATTACCTTTTTCGTCGCACTAACAAGGGGAGCAGTAAATGGATTTCCGTGCGCTTCGTGTTTGTCAGTGAGATCAGGAGACGGAAAACCGATATGAGAACGAAGAACAACCAATGTTGGGGCGCCGGCATGGTTACGAGCTGCTATCAATACCTTCTCTAACGCATCGCAATCTTCAGCAATCTCTCCTGCTTCTATAACGTTCCATCCGTATGCCCTGAAGCGTGCAGGTGCATCGTCGCTACATGTCAACGCGGTACTGCCATCAATTGTGATCTTGTTGTCATCAAAAATGCACACCAAATGGTCGAGCTTTAGGTGGCCGGCCAAAGACGCGGCTTCGTGGCTAATTCCTTCCATAAGGCAACCATCGCCAGCAATGACGTAGGTGTGATGATTAATTGCATCCTTGCCATGTACCGCTCGTAAATGTGATTCTGCGATTGCCATTCCGACCGCGTTTGCAAAACCCTGTCCCAGTGGCCCAGTAGTCACTTCAACGCCAGCAGTATGGCCAACTTCTGGGTGTCCTGGTGTTGCTGAATTCCACTGACGGAACAACTTCAGATCTGACATCTCTAACCCGTAGCCAGACAAGAACAACATTGCATACTGCAAAATCGATGCGTGACCATTCGAAAGAATCAAACGATCTCGATCGATGAAGTCGGGAGTTGTTGGATCATGTTTCAAAATACGGCTGTACAAAACATGGGCAAGTGGCGCAAGCGACATCGCTGTTCCTTGGTGACCGCTGTTTGCAGCTAGGGGAGCGTCCATCGCAATCCCTCGAATTATCGAGATAGCGAGGGCGTCTTGTTCGGGGCTCAATTGTGTAGGCACCTCATGATGGTAATCGGCGCCAGGCTTTGAGAACGGAAAGTTCGGAATCAAGAGCGAGAAGGTCTGCTTTTTGACCTGTTCGAATTCGCCCTACGTCAGCCAAACCAACTAGGTCGGCCGGTATGGATGTGGCGCTTGCGAGAGCCGACTCAAGTGGCACGCCACATTCTTGAACCACGCGCTTCACACATTCTGAGAGCGGTGTACACGAACCTGCAAGAGTGTTGTCTGACAGCCGTGGCGCTCCGTCACGTATTTCTACTCCGGGTCGTGGACCGGTCGGAGTGCG
>CALPPK020000289.1 GCA_943325435.2 Bifidobacterium breve | reverse complement strand
CCAGGTGGTTCATCGGGCGGCGGCGCTGCAGGAGTAGCGGGCGGATTATTCACACTCGGAACCGGTGGCGATGGCGGAGGCTCAATTCGCATTCCTGCCGGATTCACAGGCCTTGTTGGCTTGAAGTCAACCTTCGGCCGCATTCCTCGCGGTCCTCACGTTGAATACGGCAACCTCACAGTGACCACTGGTGGAATGACTCGTAGCGTGCGCGACACAGCGCGCTGGTTCGATGTGTGTAACGGCCACCATGCAGCAGACCCGCTCAGTCTTCCCCGTGTCGACGGATGGGAAAATGCACTCGGCACAGTGAATGTCGCAGGCCTGCGCGTTGCCATCGTCCAAGATTGGGACGGTGCTGTTCTGTCTCCAGCTATGTGGAACGTATTGCTGGAAGCAGCCGACCATCTCGTCGCATCTGCCGGCTTACGTCGCATTGACGGCGTGAACACGGAACTTCCACGAATGGGCGCTGCGTGGTCAATCAGCGGAATGATTGAAATTAGAGCAGCGCTCGGTGACATGTGGCCAGCATGTGCAGACGACTTAACACCAGAGATGCGTGCAGGGTTGCAATTAACCGAAGGGCGTTACGGCGAAGCCGAGCGAACAAAAATTGAAGCTCGGCGTGCAGCAGTGAACCTACGAATGAGTCAAATCTTTGATGAAGTTGACCTCGTCATCACTGCGACGAATCCTGATATTGCATTCCCTGCCGAAGGCCCACTTCCGAATACCTTCGGAGGCATCAAGGCTGGTGGCAGAAATAACGGCCTTCTTACATTCCCATGCAATTTGCACGGCAACCCTGGCATTTCTGTACCTGCTGGTTTTGTCGATGGACTACCTGTTGGATTGCAAATCATCGGACCGCATTTCAGCGAACAAATTCTTCTCGAACTTGCATTACGTCTTGAGAGAGAACGACCATGGCCATTAGTAGCAACGGGGGCACCAATATGAGCATTGATCACAGTGAAGGACCACTTACCGGCATTCGTGTCGTTGACATGTCCGTCATGATTTCGGGACCACTTGCAGGTATGACACTTGCAGATCAGGGAGCAGAAGTCATCAAAGTCGAGTCACCTGGACTTGGCGACATGATGCGCTATCTCGGTACGCAAAAGAATGGCATTACAGGTATCTATGCATTGCACAACCGCGGCAAAAAATCACTTGTCGTAGACCTAAAGAAGCCAAAAGGAACTGAAGTTCTTCGTTCACTTGTTGCAAGTGCTGATGTTCTTATTCAAAACTTTCGTCCGGGCGCAGTCGAACGTCTGGGTTTCGGTTACGAAGACGTGAAAGCAATTAATCCAAACATTGTGTATGTCTCCATCGCGGGCTTCGGGGCCGACGGCCCAAGCAGCAATCGTCGTGTATACGACAATGTCATTCAGGCGGCCTCTGGCCTTGCTTCTGTACAAACAGACCCTGCAACTGGCAAGCCAGCAATCTTCAAGCACCTCATTTGCGACAAGGTCACGGCATATACCGTTGCCCAAGCAATCACAGCTGCACTGTTTGCACGTGAACGTGGTGCAGGCGGCCAACACATCACCGTTTCTATGCTCGATGCGGCAATTGCATTTACCTGGCCAGACTGCGCAATGGACGTAGCTCTACTTGATGAAGATGCGCTACGCACTCCTACGATCTCGTCGTCTTACTCGGCCATGGAATTTAAAGACGGTTATGCAACATCATCTGTTGTCACGCAATCTGAATTCGAAGGCTATTGCGCAGCTCTCGGGGTGCCCGAGGTGGCTCAAGACGAACGCTTTAAAGATCTTAAAGCGCGAACAATAAATGCTGCTGCCTTCAAGGAAATCGTGGTTCGTCAATTGAAGACTATTTCTGTCCATGATTTCCTGGAAGGTGCGCTCGTTCATGATGTGCCGGCTTCCGGGCTCAACACATTGTCAACAGTCGTTGATGACCCACAAGTCATTCACAATGAAACCTTCTTCATTCGCGAACACCCTCAAGCTGGCTCCATGCGTGAAGTGCGCAATGCCCCACGCTTTAAGGGAACTCCGACCAGGACACAGCCGCCAGCTCCCCTCATGGGTGCCCATTCAGACGAGATTGTCTCGTCACTTGGGCTTGATGCAGCCGCCCTACGAGCAGCCGGAATCATTTCTTGATTATTTCGTGAGGCTTCGGCCCACGATCTCTTTCATAATCTCTGTAGTGCCGCCATAAATGGTTTGGATACGGCTGTCTGCCCATGCACGAGCAATTGGGTATTCCAACATGTAGCCATAGCCACCGTGAAGTTGCAGACACTTATCGACAACTCTGTTCTGTAATTCAGTGACCCAGAATTTTGCAGCTGCTGCTTGTTCAGCAGACAAACGTCCTTCGCAATGCAATTCGATACAACGGTCTACATAGACCTGGGCAATTTGAACTTCTGTTGCAATTTCAGCAAGTACGAACTTTGAATTCTGGAATGTTGCAATGGACTGACCAAACGCTTTGCGATCTTTTGTGTAATCAAGTGTTGCTTGAAGTGCTGCCGAAGCGACTTTGACGCCACCAACTGCCATGTTCAGACGCTCTTGCGCCAAGTTCTGCATGAGATACACGAAACCTTGGCCTTCAACGCCCAACATGTTCTCGCTTGGAACTTCTACATCGTTGAAAAACAACTCGGCAGTGTCTTGTGCGTGCATACCAAGTTTGCTGAGATTACGACCCCGCTCAAAACCCTTCATCCCTCGCTCAAGAATCAACAAAGACAAACCGCGGTGGCCAGGTTGATCATTGGTGCGCACAGTGGTGATAACTAGGTCGCTGTTTATGCCGTTAGTAATGAAAGTCTTTGCACCGTTCACTACCCATGCATCACCATGACGTACAGCCGAAGTGCGAACGTTTGCCACATCACTTCCGGTGTTCGGTTCTGTAATTGCCAATGCACCAATCAGCTCACCTGTCACCATTTTCGGAAGCCAGCGTTGTTTCTGATCATCGGTTGCAAGCTCGAGGTAATACGGCAACACAATGTCGTTGTGAAGCGTCATGCCATTTGCACTTCCGATGACTCCGGTCTCAGACACTTCCTCTTGCATGATGGCGCCAAACTTGTAATCGGTAACACCGCCACCGCCGTACTGTTCTGGTACGTGGTACCCAAGAAAGCCAAGCTTTCCTGCTGCTAACCAAATGTCACGAGGAACGATTCCGTCTGCTTCCCACTTCTCGTGATGAGGCACAACTTCTTTGTCCAACCACTGGCGGAAAGCCGCCCGAAACTGTTCATGCTCGGCGTTATAAATGGTGCGTTCGAAAGTTTCCATACGTGCCACGCTAGGCGTTGGCGTGGCAACCACACAGGTCGTACTACCCGCCATGTCCGACTACGCTCGGACACATAT
>CALPPK020000288.1 GCA_943325435.2 Bifidobacterium breve | reverse complement strand
CTCTTTGTTCGCCTCATGGCTGCATACGCTGCGATGTTGGAACACTTCGATGAAAATCTTGCACGCGTTATTAAGCAGTTAGAAGTTTCAGGTCAACTTGACAACACCGTCATCATGGTGATGAGCGACAACGGAGCAAGCCAAGAAGGTGGCCCATGGGGTTTCATCAATGCAATGGGTCCGTTCAACCTCATCCCTGAGACCATTGAAGAAAAGATTGCCAAAGTCGGCGACATTGGTGGCCCAGACACCCACAGCAACTTCCCATGGGGTTGGGCAATGGCTGCCAACACTCCACTGAAGCGTTACAAGCAAAACACTCACTCAGGTGGTATTCGCGATCCATTCGTATTGGCTTGGCCTGGCGTCGTGCCCGACCAAGGTGGGCTGCGGCACAACTTCTGTCATGCAATCGATCTTGCACCAACCATTCTCGACATGTTGGGTCTTGAGGCTCCTTCACACATCAATGGCGTTCCACAAATGCCGATTGAAGGCGAATCCTTTGCTCCGCTAATTGGCAATGCTCAAGCACTCGTGGAGCGTGGACCCCAATATTTCGAAATGTTCGGTCACAGAGGTTTGTGGTTAGACGGTTGGAAAGCCGTTGCGTTCCACCAAATGGGTACGCCGTTTGAGAACGACACGTGGGAGTTGTACAACCTCAACGAAGATTTCAACGAATGTCATAATCTTGCACAGGCCGAACCTGAACGCCTCGCTTCCATGATTGAGATGTGGTGGAAAGAAGCAGATAAGCATTCTGTATTGCCACTAGACGATCGCTTCGCTCCTCGGTTTGCAGAAAACGCAGAGCGTCACACCGGTCAACGCACCAACTTCACCTTCCGGAAAGGAATGGGGCACTTGCCGTCAGACGTGGCACCGGACTTACGTAGCCGCTCGTACACCATCTCTGCATTCATTGACGTTCCTAAAGAAGGCTGTGAGGGTGTTTTGGTTTCCCATGGTGACCTCACCAGTGGTTACAGCCTCTTTATTCGCGATGGCCATCTCGAACATGACCTCAACATTGGTGGAAGTCATCAGATGTTGAAATCAGATCGACCAATTACACCAGGGGCACATACTGTTGGCGTACGCATGAAGCGAGTCGGTAACGAAGGAACGCTCACTATGTTCATCGATGATGTTGTGGTCGGAACTATGACTACTAACAACATCTTCTGGATTTTGATCTCATGGTCTGGCCTTGACATTGGACTAGACCGCGGAACACCAGTAAGCGATTACGAATCTCCGTTTTTGTTCACAGGTCATCTCACCAAGGTGGAAATCAATCTTGACAATGATCAAGTATTGGACTTCCACGGTGAAAGTCGTGCCACCATGGCGCGCGACTAATTACTTGCGCGCAGTTGCCGGTACTTCACGAAACGGCATCTCACGGTCCAACTGCGGTTCTTTTGGTAATCCCAAAATCATTTCACCAATGATGTTGCGCTGAATCTGATCGGTGCCGCCACCAATTGATGTGAAGTATGCATTGAGATGCGAATAGTTTGCATCACGTGCAGACGGATTCGCATCGCCGTCAAGTGCGCCTTCAGCTCCCAATAGTTCACTGTGCAAATGCCCTGCGTAATGCAAAATGCCCGACATAGCCAACTTGCCAAACGAAGCCAACGGTGAAGACCCACCAGCTTCACTCACAGCTTTTGCCCTGTCGCCGTTCCAATCATTTACTAAACGCATGCAATACAAACGAGCAAGTTTTTGTCGAATCACATGATCGTTTGATCTGCCCACCTGTTGTGCGACTTTGACAAGCGACAAGTCTGGACTTGGAATACTTCCGTGGGCTGCAGAGGTTGCACCACCAGGGCCACGAGGACCACGCCGAGAAATACCCATCGCTGCTCGCTCATATGCAAGAGCAGACTGCAAGACCCACCAACCCTTGTTCAAGTCACCCAACAAGTTGGCGTGCGGTACGCGTGCATCGGTAATGAATACTTCGTTGAATCGCGAATCACCAGTGGCTTGGCGTAATGGTCGTACTTCAACACCAGGATGTTTCATGGGGAAATAGAAAAAGGAAATGCCACGATGTTTTGGTTGGTCCCAATCGGTACGTGCAATCAACATGCCAATGTCTGCACCCTTGGCGCCCGATGTCCATACCTTCTGACCGTTGATCACCCACTCGTCACCATCTCGCACTGCAGTGGTACGGATGCCAGCCAAGTCAGAACCTGCACCTGGTTCGCTATAGAGCAAACACATCGCTACTTCGTCAAGTAACAATCGACGCACGTATTGCTGCTTGAGTTCGTCGGTACCAAACCCCACCAGCGTTCCTGCCCACAAATTGAATTTGTCTTGACCAGGACCAGAGATTCCCGCTTCTGAAAAGACAGCTTCCACTGCTTCGGCTTCTTCGTCGTTCAAACCACGACCATAAGAATCCACAGGCCAACGAAGTGCGGCCCATTTGGCGTCGACTACTTTTTCACGCCACTCAGCGAGATCTATATCTTTGCTCCAGTTATCACGAATGAAATCTCTTGCTTCTTGCACAAGTGCAGATACTGAACTCATTTAGTTCTCCCAGCGGTTGCAGCTAATGCACCAAGACCCACAAACAGTGTGCCTGATACATAGCGTTGAATAAATGGCAATGTCTTACCTCGTAGCAACAGATGGCGTAATCCACTTGCCATCAGAGAATACGAGCCATTGAAGATTGTGGCCAACACGACAAAAATGACTCCAAGAAATAGAGACTGCAAATTCGCATGAGTTGCGTTCGTGTCTACAAACTGCGGAAAGATTGATAAGAAGAACAGTGCTGTTTTTGGATTCAACGCGTTCACAATGATTCCTTGACGGAATGCTTGCTGTGTTGTTACAGCAGCTTGATCGGAATCGATAGCAGTGGGAACTCTCAGAAGAGTACGAACTCCCGTGTAGACCAAATAGACAACTCCGGCCCATTTCACAATGTTGAATAATGTTGCAGATGCAGCGAGAACAGCACTCAGCCCGACGGAAGCAAAAATGACTTGGATTGCGTCGCCCACTTCAAGACCTGCGACTGCGGCTAAACCAACACGTCGGCCATCAGCGATACTGCGATTCAAGATGTACAACACTGCCGGGCCTGGAATAAGCAATAGAGCAACCGTGGCAACGCAGAACGCGAGGATGGTTGACAACTCAGGCACAGCCCAACCGTAGCAATTACCCCAACAAATCAACAACGAAAAGTAAGGTAAACGTGTGAATTTCTCTGCCGAAAACCCAAAGGAGAAGGTCAAAAAATCTTCAACTGGGCCACGTGAAGTAGAGGGCTATCTCCTAACCGTCCCTGAACCACAGCAGACCACTCTTCTTGCACTACGCGCGACTCTCAAAGAGTTGTTGACGGGCGG
>CALPPK020000287.1 GCA_943325435.2 Bifidobacterium breve | reverse complement strand
TGCCGATACCATGGTCGATCCTGGCCCGAGTGGCGGAATGGCAGACGCGACGGACTCAAAATCCGTTGCTCGAAAGGGCGTGTGGGTTCGAGTCCCACCTCGGGCACCCAGGCAATCCATACACTGAAGGTGTATGGGACATCGACTAGTTCAACGCCGTTTGTCCCAAGTGTCGGCTCGGATGAGGGAACTCACCGAAGAACTTCGTGTCGTGCAGGACCAAATGAGTCATGTGGTCGACGATGCAGACGAGAAGTCTCTGCGAGCACTTGTCTCAGAAACTCCCTCAGCAGCGTTTGAGTACCGCGAAGCTAAGAAGCATGCAGACGTGATTCAACGGCATCATCAGCAAATAGTTGCCGAACTAGCTGACCTTGAGCGCCGTATGAATAGTCTTCTAGACCGTATGAAGGAGCCAAGCGCGTGAGTATCCGAGTAGTCATTGCTGAAGACGAGGCCATCATCCGTCTTGATTTGAAAGAGACTCTTGAAGAAGAGGGTTATGAAGTTGTTGGAGAAACCGGACGAGGTGACAAGGCTGTCGATTTAGTTCGCGAACTCCGCCCAGATCTGGCAATTCTTGATATCAAGATGCCTGGCATGGACGGAATTGAAGCAGCGCGATTGATTACTAAAGATCGCATCTGTGGTGTTCTGGTTCTCACTGCTTTTAGTCAACGCGAGGTTATTGAGCAAGCGCGTGATGCCGGTGCGCTCGCGTATCTTGTGAAGCCATTCCAGAAAACAGATCTAGTGCCAGCAATCGAAGTTGCGATAGCTCGCTTTCGTGAAATGCAAGCGCTTAACGGAGAAGTTGATGCTCTTGAAGAACAACTAGAGACTCGTAAGTCAATTGACCGAGCTAAGGGCATTCTCATTGACCAGTGTTCGATGTCTGAGTCAGATGCATATGGCTTTATTCAACGGGGCGCAATGAATCACAGGTCCACGATGAAGGCAGTTGCTGACATGGTGATATCTGGCGAACTGCGTCCTGAATAATGATGGTTCTACACCCATGTTGATCATGGCGCTTGATGGCAACTCGTTGGCGTACAGGGCCTTTTATGCGTTACCCGAAGATATGTCCAATGCAAGCGGGCAAGTAACTAACGCTGTGTATGGGTTCACCACCATGTTGTTGACATTGATGAGGGACCACAAACCTGACGGTGTGGTGGTTGTGTTTGATCGGCCAGAGCCGACGTTTCGCCACGATGCAATCCCTGAATACAAGGCGCAACGCGATAAAGCGCCCGAAGTTCTGATTCAACAGTTGGGAATGATTCGTGAATTGCTCGATGTTCTCGGAGTTGTGTGGTGGGAAAAAGCAGGTTTCGAAGGCGATGACCTCATTGCAACAGTCGCCGAACATGCTGAGAGAGCTGGAAATGATCTCATCGTTGTTACTGGCGACCGAGATAGTTACCAACTCGTGCGGGACCCTCACATTCGAGTGTTGTACAACAAACGCGGTGTCAGTGATTATGCGTTGTACAACGAAGCAGGAATTCTAGAAAGAACGGGGGTCACACCCGCGCAGTATGCAGACTATGCAGCCTTACGTGGAGACCCAAGCGACAACCTTGCGGGAATTCCGGGAGTCGGTGAAAAGACCGCAGCAAAGCTGATTAATCAATATGGCGATATTGACGGCGTGGTTGCGGCAGCAGAAGCTCAGACACCAAAGCTGAAGGCTGGACTTTTAGAGCACGGTGAGCGCGTGAAACGTAATGCGGAAATGATGATTCTTCGCCGTGATGTCCCGCTCGAAGTGGATCTCAACCAATTAGCTCCTCATCCAGACCTTGCGGGCGCCTCACGCATGTTTGAATTCTTGGAATTCAAGACAATGGCTAAGCGGTTATTAGACATCGCGAAATCATTGAATTGGGAGACGCGAGGTGACGCTGCGCCAGTAGTGGCTGGAGCAGTCATTCCGGAATCAAACGAAGTGCTAGGACATGTTGCCGTTGTGGAGTCTGTAAACGAAGCCGTGAAAGAGTTGAGCAAGCTTCAATCGTTTGTTATCGCCGCACACTTCGATGGTGAACCTGGACGCTCTCGCGTCACTGGTGTGGCAGTAGTGACTGACAAGGCCGCCGGTTCTGTGATGTACATGCCGCTCGTTGTTTTCCTTAACAACGCAGTGACGTCTTTGCTCAATTCAGGAAAACCCATCGTATGTCATGACGCCAAACCACTGATGCGCATGTTGCTTGAAGATTCGGTCGATCTTCAGTACCTCTCACTAGACACAGCCATTGCGTCCTACCTTGTTAACCCATCTCGGTCTAGCTATTCGTTAGCAGCCGTGTCAGTCGACGTCTTAGGACGTGAACCGTCAACCTCCTCAGAATCAGATGGGCAATTTGACTTTGGAGGCGGGGATGATTCTGTGAGGTCATGTGCAGAGGCAGCATTTTTTACTTCGTTGCTCGCACCAGTTATCACACAACAGTTGGAAGCCATTAATAACGAATCGCTGTATGCGGATATCGAGAATCCGCTTGTTCGTGTTCTGGCGAAAATGGAACACGTTGGGATCGCAGTTGACAGAAAGGAACTTGAAAGTATCCGCGGCCGGTTAACAACAGAGACGGTTGAACTGACGCAAAAATTGCACGGAATAGCGGGACGAACTTTCAATCTCAATTCACCTACGCAATTACGTGAGATTTTGTACACCGAACGTGGGCTTGCCCCCGGGAAGAAGACCAAGACAGGTTTCAGCACTGATGCGGCAACTTTGGAAAAGATTCGCGACCAGTGGCCAGAGTTCATTGATCCACTTCTGCGGTATCGCGAAGTTGAGAAGTTGCGTTCCACCTATGGTGAAGGACTTCTTGGTGAAGTGGCAGTAGATAGTCGGATTCATGCAACCTTTAATCAGACTGTTGCACGAACAGGTCGTCTCAGTAGCGATAAACCGAACCTTCATAACATTCCGGTGCGTACAGATGAGGGTCGCGTTTTTCGGACAGCGTTTGTTGCAAAGCCCGGAAGTTCACTGCTCGTGGCTGACTACAACCAGATTGAATTGCGTTGTATTGCGCACCTTGCAAATGACCCTGGTCTCGTCGGTGCCTTTGCCGCGGGACAAGACATACACCAAGCAACTGCAGCACGAGTTTTTGGGGTGCGTGCTGAAGACGTGACCCATGATCAACGGTCGAAAGCAAAGATGGTCTCGTACGGCCTCGCCTATGGCATGGAGGCGTACGGTCTCAGTCAGCGTCTAGCAATTGGTGTTGATGAAGCATCAGGAATCTTGAATGCATATTTTGCTGCTTTTCCGAACGTCAAGCAATACATGGATGATGCGATTCATACTGCACGTCAAACTGGTTACACGGAGACATTGTTCGGACGTCGTAGGCAAATTCCTGAGTTATTGAGC
>CALPPK020000286.1 GCA_943325435.2 Bifidobacterium breve | reverse complement strand
ATGAAGTCTGTGTCACAAAAAGTGTTGTGAGAAGTAGAACAGAGGAAATGAAGTGAATTGCTTTGGAACGCATAGTCCAAAGACTATTTCACTAATGAATTCAACCGATTTGTCCAGAATTACATTTCTTAAAGAGACTTCTTACGAAGAAACAAGGTGCGTTAGAAAACTATTGCTTTGAAGTGACTGTTAGTCGAAATTGGGGCGGGCGCGAAGAGAACGCTTTAGTTCAGCCATGCCCGATGCCGTTGCAATGGTTTCGATGGCGTCCCATAACTTCGTGGCGTCTTCGCCGCGAGGAATGGTGGAGATAACAGGGCCAAAGAACGATGCTTCTTTCGAGCCACCAGGGTTGAAAGTGATGATTGGCGTACCGACATCTTTGCCAGTGAGTTCAAGTGCGATTGCAGTTTCGTCAGCAATGAGACGATCAAAGGTTTCATCGTTGACTGCAGTTGCCCACTCAACAGGAAGTCCAGCAGATTTCAGCAACGAAGCAATATGACCTTCAATGTCGGCGACAAACAATTCGCGTTCTTGTTTATTGTGCAAGCTGGTGCCAAGTGCGGTGTACACCTTGGCAACTGCATCATTACCGGCGACTGAACGTGCCTTTGCTGCTACGCGCAAACCAGATGTACCGGCTGCATGCACTTCTTTATAACCAGCCGGCATCGATGCGTAATCCATGGTGTCCTGATTCAGGATCTTGAGAGAGATGAACTTCCACGCGACGTTGTAGTCACGTAGCTGTTGCACTTCAGTCACCCAACGAGATGTGATCCATGCCCATGGGCATACAGGGTCGAAGAAAAAATCGAGGTCAGCCATGGCTAGACCCTAGCGATTTCGCGTTCTTCGAATGTTTCAATGAGGTCGCCAGGCTTCAAGTCTTGGAAGTCGGACAAGCCGATTCCGCATTCAAAGCCTTCACGTACTTCACGGACATCGTCCTTGAAGCGGCGAAGAGACTGAATCGAGCCCTTCCAAATGATGGTTCCGTCACGAAGGAAGCGCACCTTGGTACCACGAGTAATGACTCCGGTACGGATGAAACAACCAGCGATAGCACCAAGTTTTGGAACACGGAAGATTTCGCGTACTTCTGCTTCACCAGTAACCACTTCTTCAAACTCAGGAGCCAACAGACCGAGCATTGCGCGTTCCATGTCTTCAAGAAGTTTGTAGATGATTTCGTAGGTACGGATCTCAACTTTTTCAGTTTCTGCGAGGTCACGAGACTTACGGTCCGGACGAACGTTGAAACCAATCAGCGTTGCGTTAGTAGTTGCAGCAAGCGTGATGTCGTTTTCGGTGATACCGCCAACGCCACGATGCACAAATGCCACCTTGACTTCTGGGCGCTCTAGCTTGCGCAAACTTTCAGAAACTGCTTCGAGTGAACCTTGAACGTCTGCTTTGATTACCAGGTTCAGTGTTGCTACTTCACCAGCCTGAATTTGGCTGAAGATGTCTTCAAGCTTGACTCCGCCTTGGACGCGAGAGTCACCACGTTGGCTGAGAACGCGACGTGAATGCCCACGAGCGTCACCAACTACACGAGCTGTCTTTTCGTCTGGTGCTGAACGGAATTCATCACCGGCTTGAGGAACTGAAGACAATCCGAGTACTTGTACTGGAGTAGATGGCCCAGCTTCTTTGATCTGCTCGCCACGTTCGTTGATAAGTGCACGCACCTTGCCCCACGCAGCACCTGCCACGATTGGGTCTCCGACTTTGAGTGTTCCCTTGTCAACCAAAATAGTTGCAACAGGTCCACGACCAATGTCGAGGTTGGCTTCAAGTACAACACCCTTTGCACGCCCAACTGGGTTAGCTGTGAGTTCTTCAAGTTCAGCAACAACTGTGAGCTGTTCAAGTAGGTCGTCGATACCGAGGTTCTGCTGTGCAGACATTTCGACAACAATTGTGTCGCCACCCCATGCTTCAGGAACCAATTCGTATTCAGCCAATTGAGTAAGAACTCGCTGAGGATCAGCGTTGTCTTTGTCAATCTTGTTCACTGCAACAATGATGGGCACATCAGCAGCTTTTGCATGATTGATGGCTTCGATTGTTTGCGGCATCACACCGTCGTCAGCTGCAACTACAAGAACCACAATGTCGGTGACCTGTGCTCCACGCATACGCATCTTTGAGAACGCGGCGTGACCTGGAGTGTCAATGAACGTGACTTTCTTGCCATCTTTTTCAACTTGGTATGCACCGATGTGCTGTGTGATTCCGCCAGCTTCTCCGGCCACAACATTTGCCGAACGAATACGGTCGAGAAGTGTTGTTTTACCGTGGTCGACGTGACCCATGACAGTGATTACTGGAGGACGTGGCTGCTGCATTGACTCGTCGTCATCGTCTGAGTCGTCGAACAATGCTTGGAGTTCAGTTTCTTGCTGTTGACCTGGATCAACGAGAAGAATTTCTGCGCCGACTTCAAGAGCAAAAAGCTCCATCTGTTCGTCGCCAAGGCTCATGGTGGCTGTCACCATTTCGCCGTGCTCTAACAAGTAGCGAACAACATCAGCAGGTGTGCGGTTTAACTTCGGTGCAAACTCTTGTGCCGATGCTCCGCGCTCGATGATGATGGTGCCTTCAGGCACTGGTGCATTGCTATTTGAGTAGCTAGTGAACTGCGGCTGCAGTTCATCGAACTCTGCCCTGCGACGCGCACGTGACTTCTTGCGAGGGGCACGACGCTGACCGTTGTTACGCGGACCACCAGGACCACCACCGGGACGAGGACCGCCACCAGGACCACCTGCGCCAGGAGCACCAGCTCCGGGACCGCCGGGGCGTGCGCCACCAGGACCACCAGGGCCGCCAGGTCGCGGAGCGAAACCAGGACGTGGGCCGCCAGGACCACCTGGGCCACCAGTACGCGGTCCACCAGGACCTGTACGCGGTCCACCAGGGCCAGGACGACTGCCAGGACCAGGACGGAAACCAGCACCACCAGGACCGGGGCGTGCGCCACCAGGACCAGGACGGAAACCAGGACGAGATTCACCAGGAGCTACGCGACCGCCTGGAGGAGGTGGAATTGGTCGACCAGTTGCCGACATTGGCCCTGGAGGAGGCGGAATGGGTCGAGCGCCAGGAGCGCCAGGACCGCGAGGAGGCATGCCGGTTGGTGGCATGCCTGGAGGAGTTGACCGTGTCGACGGCGCAGGTCGCGCTGACGGCATCGGGTTAATTGGAGGACGAGGAATCGAACTTGTCGGACTTGGACGTCCACTTGAGATCACACGTGATTCACCAGTTGGAGTTTCTGCAACTGGTGCAGGAGCATCAACCGCTGCGGCAGCAGGAGCCTCGACAACAGGAGCTGGAGTTTCAATTACCGGAGCAGGCGCTTCAACAACAGGAGCTGGAGCAGGTGCTT
>CALPPK020000285.1 GCA_943325435.2 Bifidobacterium breve | reverse complement strand
TCGCTGTCAACGCCCGAAGCAATTCGCATGCTTGATGCAGTAGGCCGTCAATGGATTTTGGTGGAGACAGTTGGTGTTGGCCAGGTTGAAGTTGAAATTGCTGGCAAGGCAGACACCACTGTTGTTGTGTTGAACCCAGGCTGGGGCGATTCAGTTCAAGCAAACAAAGCAGGGCTCATGGAAATTGCTGACGTGTTTGTGATTAACAAGGCTGACCGCAAGGGCGTTGAAGAGACTCGTCGTGACATTGAACAAATGTTGGAACTATCTGATATTGCCCACGAGGCATGGCACCCACCAATCATTGCCACCATCGGTAGTACAGGTGAAGGTGTTTCAGAAATGTGGGATGCCGTTTTAGAGCATCGTGCTGCAATTGAATCGACTGGCGTATTGAAGTCACGCCGTGAATTCCGTTTGCGCGCAGAGTTGCGTGAGATTGTTGCACGTCGTCTTGAATTGAAAGCCCGTGAAATTCTTAGTGGCGATCAATGGGATGGGTTGCAATCACAAGTGCTGAACCACGAACTTGATCCGTGGTCTGCAGCTGATGAGATGCTGCGCGGAGTAGGAGCCTGAAATGTCCAATGAATCATTAGTGCTTGTTGATTCGCCATCGCCCGGTGTCTTTGTTCTCACACTGAACGCACCAAAGGTAAACGCATTGTCAACGGCAATGTTGTCACGCATTCACTACCTGGCAACTGACCTCACGCTCCTGAATGCCCGTGCTGTTGTGATCACTGGCGGTGATCGTTTATTTGCTGCGGGCGCTGACATTTCAGAGTTCGGAGGGCCAGACGATGCTGCTCGTATTGGTGCATCTTTCCACGCTGCTCTCAATGCTGTTGCTGCATTGCCATGTTTCACCATTGCTGCTGTTAGTGGTTTTGCTTTGGGTGGCGGGTGCGAATTGGCAATGGCGTGCGACTATCGCATTGCGTCAACAAAGGCAGTGTTTGGTCAGCCTGAAATTCTCCTCGGCATTATTCCTGGCGGCGGCGGAACCCAACGTCTCCCGCGCTTAGTGGGCGCAAGCCGAGCCAAGGAAATCATGGTGACTGGTCGACAAGTAAAAGTAGAAGAAGCTCTTGCAATTGGTCTTGCTAATGAAGTGGTGGAACCAGATGCGTTAATGACTCGCGCACTTGAACTAGCAGCCACAATTGCATCTGGTGCAACAGTTGCAACTCGCTTGATTAAGCAGGCAGTTGATCAAGGCATGGAGACCGATTTGGCATCGGGTCTTGCCCTGGAACTTCAGTTGTTTGAAGAAGTGTTTCACTCAACTGATAGTCAAATAGGCGTAGCTAGTTTCCTCGAAAACGGACCAGGTAAAGCCACCTTTACTGGCGCATAACTAATGCATCATTTTCGCGCACCTGATGCACGTCGCTTTATTTCTGCCTCGCTAATGATTGGCATTGCATTCGTTATTTTTGGTGCCTCATTCGGAGTTTTGTCAGTTTCTGCTGGTGCATCTGTTGCGCAATCATGCGCTATGTCTTTGCTCGTGTTTACTGGTGCATCACAAATGTCTGCAGTTAGTGTTTTTGCTTCAGGCGGAACCGTTGCAAGTGCATTCGGTGGGGCTGTGCTGTTGTCTGGTCGTAATGCGGTCTACGGCTTAGCAATGTCACCTGTGTTGAAAGAGGGAAGTCTTGCTTCTCGTTTGCTTGGCGCGCAATGGGTAATTGATGAAACAACAGCGATTGTCTCAGCAGAATCTGATCCCACAACGCGCCGCACTGCATTCTGGATTTCTGGCGCGATTCTGTACGCCAGTTGGAACCTCGGAACTTTGCTTGGGGCTTTAGTCGGTTCCAGTATTAACCCAAGCGATTTCGGACTTGATGCAGCGTTCCCTGTGATGTTCACCGCAATGATCGCTCCGCACTTGCGCACCTCTGCTGGTCGCAAAGCTGCGTTGTTTGGTGCAGTTGCCGCAGTAGCGCTTGCCCCATTTATGCCGATTGGATTACCAATTCTTGTTTCGGCACTTGGCATGTTGTTCGGCTTGTCACCCGCTTCAGGCGAGCCAACTGCGTTGACGGACGGTGCACCATGAGTTGGACGTTTGTATTGGTGCTCGCTGCGTGTGCGTATGGGTTGAAGCTTCTGGGTGCAGTCATTATTGGCCAGCGAGAGATGCCGTTGGTGGTGCAACGGTGTTTGTTGCTAATTCCGGCCGCATTGCTTGCTGGGCTGATTGCGAAAGACACGTTTACAACTGGGCAGAGTTACGCCATTGATGCGAGAGCTGCCGGACTAGTGGTTGCGGTGCTTGCGACGTGGCGCAAGTTGCCCTTTGTTGTGGTGATTGTCGCTGGGGTGGGAACTACCGCACTCATTCGTGTATTCGTCTAGTGCAATCAGTAATTCTGCGAGACTAAGAACATGAGTACTACCACCTTGCTGCTGGTCCTAGACCTTGTGGGTATTGCAGTGTTCGCGTTATCAGGCGGTTTGGTCGGTGTGGAAAAGAATCTCGATATTTTCGGGGTGCTTGCATTGGCGGCCACGTCTGCATTGGGCGGTGGAATCATTCGTGATCTGTTGCTGGGGATTGCACCGCCTGCCACATTTACGGATGCTCGATATTTGGTAGTGCCTGTCGTGTGCGGCGTTTTTGTGTTCTACGTTCACCCCGCTGTTTCTCGTTTACAAAAACCACTCATCGTTCTTGATGCTGCAGGACTGGGATTGTTTGCTGTTGCAGGTACACAGAAGGCACTGAACACGGGCCTCAATGCCCCTGCATCTGTGGGTATCGGAATGCTTACTGCAATTGGGGGAGGAGTAGCACGCGACGTTTTGGTGCGTGAGATTCCCGTGGTGTTGCATCGAGAGATTTATGCAACCGCTGCCATAGCTGCTGCGATAGTTGTGGTTCTTGGCGATGAATGGAATCTCAACCAATCAGCAGTGGCCATTGCAGGAATTGTGCTGGCGTTTTCAATTCGCGTGATATCAAAATGGCGCGGCTGGTCTGCGCCACGTCCCACATAGTTATTGTTCAGCGAGTTTTTTGAGAATACGTAAGTTCTTGCGCCAAATTGCTTTCATCACAATTTGACCGCCAACAAGAGCTCCAAGTTTTCCACCGAGCCACCATGGGAACACCAAGACTTCGGTCCACACGAATCGAGTGGATGATGGAGAAAGTGCTTCAAGTGTGAATTCACCAGTTCCGGTGACAACGCCCGTGTGAGTAACGCCCATGGCCTTCTCGGGAACCCATGAAGTGATTGTCATCTCGTCGACAAGATTGATGGGCCCAACTTTTGTGTCGCAATAGAACTGAGTACCAGTGCCACGTGTTTGATCTGTCTTAAAGCGGATTGCAACAGCATCAGCCATCCAGTCGACGTGACGCTCAATTGGCTCAACAACTTCCCACACGCGTTGTGTG
>CALPPK020000284.1 GCA_943325435.2 Bifidobacterium breve | reverse complement strand
GCAGATTCCAATCGATGGCGGCACGGTGCTCATTCGGCAATAGATCCACCACAACTTTCTTTTTCACAACAGCGACTAGTGCGTCAGTAATTGCTTCATTCCAGAATTTAGACATGGTGCCAAAAGGCGCAAGGCGTGCACCCATTTTCAATCGATAGTCGGGGATCTGGTCATCAGCACGTACAAGACCGAGCAACCCAGACGGAACAATGATGCGTTTTGTAAATGCGTTGCGCTGTGTTGCGCTGAGCGACGCAAGATCTAGGTGATCCCACACGACTCCGGTGTATCGCTGCCATGCAGGAAGACATGGTGCACCAACTAATTGCATGTTGGAAGATTGTGCACGAGTTAGGTGCGCCCCACTTACGCCAAGAAGTTTTTGCGCGCCACCTTTTTCTTTTCGTAATTGCGCAACTACAAGCGCACGTTGTGTTGCAAGTGCATCACCAAAAATTCCTGCGTCATAGGTCCACCTAATGTTTGGTTTACCATCCAATGCTTTACCTTCTGTCGGAGGAAGCAGTAAGAAAAAATCATTGGCACTCATCTATACAAGTCTTGCACGATGTGCATACGATGAAGTCATGCGAGTACATGTTGATTCAAAAAAATGCCAAGGACATAACCGTTGTTATGCATTAGCACCTGAAATATTCGATGTAGATGACTACGGCCAGGCATTCGAATTGAATAGCGGCAATGTACCTGTCGCATTGGAAGAAAAGGCCCGATTAGCTGTGGCCAATTGCCCTGAATTCGCAATAACAATAGAGGAATAGAAACATGACATCTGTATACGGACCCGCAACTAACTGGGCAACTGATTTCGATCATGCTGACCCGGAGTACAACAAGAACATTCACAAAATTTGGGATGACTTGAAAACATCTGGATGTCCCATTGCACACACTGATCGATATGGCGGCGCATGGTTGCCTCTTACGTATGAAATGGTTCACGAGATTTCATACGACACCACACACTTCTCCAGCCGTAGTCCAGTTGTCGGTCAATTGAAGCCAAGTGAAATCCCAGATGCAGTTCCTGCGCCTGTTGGCGGTGTTCCACCAATCTCAAGCGACCCTCCATTTCATGCCGGAGCACGTCACTTGTTGTTGCCGATATTTGCACCAAAAGCAATTGATCCGTTGAACAGTGTGATCAGAGAGTTCTGTCACAAACTTATTGATGACATGGGTGACAAAGAATTTGTTGATGGCGCAGTTGAATACGCACAGAACATTCCCGTCATGGTCGTTGCGCATTTGTTGGGGTTCCCACTAGAAGATGCAGATCAATTCCGTGTGTGGATTCGTTCCGCACTTGAAGATGTCGGTGAGGCTCGTGAACAACGCGAAGCAGATCAGTTGGCGCTTGCCGATTACATCAACAAGCACATTGATGAGCGCATGGAGAATCCGGGAAGTGATCTGATTTCGTATCTGCTGAATGCGGAGATGGAAGGCGAGAAATTGTCACGTGAACATGTCTTCGGAACCGTTGCCCTTGCTCTGATCGCCGGTATCGACACCACGTGGAGTGCACTTGGGTCTTCTTTATTGCATCTGGCAAGTAATTCAGTAGACCGTCGCCGGCTCGTTGAGAATCCATCGATGATTCCCCAGGCCATTGAAGAGTTCCTTCGTGCCTATGCTCCTGTCACCATGGCGCGTTTGGTCACTGAGGACATGGAGTTCCATGGTGTGCACATGAAGAAAGAGGATTGGGTCCTCCTTCCTTTCCCAGCCGCAAACCGCGATGAAAAAGAGTTTCCAAACGCCGACGTGGTGGATATTGATCGCGAAATCAATCGCCACACGGCATTTGGTCTTGGAATTCACCGGTGCATCGGCTCGAACTTGGCGCGACTTGAACTGAATGTGGCCGTTGAGGTCTTCCTCGAGCGGTTCCCAGATTTCGAACAGGACACCAAAGAAGAAGTGAAGTGGAGTCTTGGTCAAGTCAGAGGACCACGCAAGTTGCCCCTTCGGATTCTTGCCCGGTCATAAGAACTAGGGCCGGGCACGATATTTGGCGTGCCTTACTGCCTAGTATTAAGGGATGCGCGTACACGTAGACCCCTCCAAATGCCAAGGACATAACCGTTGTTATGCCTTAGCTCCCGAACTTTTCGATGTTGACGATTACGGCAACGCTTTCGAACTTAATGACGGTGTCGTTCCTGCCGGCCTCGAAGACAAAGCTCGCCTTGCGCTTGCTAACTGTCCCGAATTTGCAATCTCAATCGAGGAATAGCCATGAGTGAAACCGTTTACGGACCAGTCACCGACTGGGCGACAGACTTCGACCACGGTTCACCTGCGTATGCAGCGAACCAACACAAAATTTGGGATGACCTGAAGAACTCGGGTTGCCCTATTGCGCACACAGAGCGTTATGGCGGCACCTGGTTGCCACTCACTCACGAGATGGTGCACTCAATTGCATACGACACAGATCATTTCTCAAGTGAGGGACCTGTTGTTGGTCAGTTAAAGCCAAGTGAAGTTCCTGATCGCATCGGTGCACCTATTGGGCCTGTACCACCGATCTCTTCTGACCCTCCATTCCACAATGAAGCTCGTCGTTTGTTGCTTCCTGCATTCTCTCCAAAGATGATTGATCCTTGGCGTGACGAAGTCATCGAAATTTGTAACAAACTCATCGACGACATGGGCGATGCGGATCACATCGATGCTGCATTGCAGTACTCACAGCACATTCCAGTAATGGTTATTGCGCGCATGCTTGGTTTGCCAGTTGAAGATGGTGACAGGTTCCGCGGTTGGGTCAACCTTGTTCTTAGCGGCATCGGCGAAGAGCGCACAGAAGAGCGCATGCAGAAGTTCATGGAATTCAACGAGTACCTTGCGTATCACGTGAATGACCACAAGGAGAACCCTCGCGAAGATCTCATTTCGTTCTTGTTGAACGCTGAAATCTTTGGTGAGAAGTTGTCGCTTGAACATGCAGTCGGAACAGTTATTCTGTTGCTGATCGCAGGTATCGACACAACATGGAGCGGTATCGGTTCATCGTTGTGGCATCTTGCAACAAACTCAGTAGACCGTCGTCGTTTGGTAGAAAACCCAGACATGATTCCTACAGCTGTTGAAGAATTCCTTCGTGCATATGCGCCTGTCACCATGGCACGCGTTGTGAAAGAAGACATGGAGTTCCACGGTGTACAGATGAAGAAAGAAGATTGGGTTCTTCTTCCTTTCCCTGCTGCTAACCGTGACGACAAGCAATTTGCAAATGCACATGAAGTTGTAATCGACCGCGAAGAGAACCGCCATGCCGCTTTTGGTCTTGGTATTCATCGTTGCCTTGGTTCAAACCTTGCTCGCTTGGAAATGAATGTTGCCGTTGAAGTGTTCCTTCAGCGCTTCCCAGACTTCTCTGTCGATGCAAAT
>CALPPK020000283.1 GCA_943325435.2 Bifidobacterium breve | reverse complement strand
GCGGTGGTGCAAGTGCTGCACGAATAGCGCTCGACACTTGAGACACTGCTGCTTTGCCGTCGTCAAGCCACGGGAACAATGAAAAGAACCCATGGAACATTCCAAAGTACCGAACGATGCTTGCTTCAACACCGTTAGCGATGAGTGCATGACCGTATTGTTCGCCTTCGTCACGCAATGGGTCGTGACCAGCAGTGATGATGACGGCTGGTGGGCAAGATGCAAGCGTTGAAGGGGACGCCATGATGGGCGACACGCGAGGATCTTCTGGCGACGTGATATCACCGATGTACAAATCAATGAATGCGGCCATGTCGGCACTGCGCAGGAATGGACCTGCTGCATTTTCTACGTATGACTCTGTTCCCATGCGGCAATCGGTGACTGGGTAAATGAGTGCTTGAAACACCAGAGGTACTGGCTGAAGCTGTGCAACAACTGCTGCAAGGTTTCCGCCGGCACTGTCGCCGCCTACTGCGATACGCGTCGGGTCGATTCCGATTTCGTCTGCATTTTGGTGCGCCCACAAAGTGGCACGTATGCAATCTTCTAAACCAGCTGGAAACGGATCTTCCGGAGCAAGTCGATACTCAACTGACAGAACTGCATGACCGGATTGGTTGGCAAGCGAGCGGCACACACCATCGTGCGAATCGATTGTGCCGATGACCCAACCGCCACCGTGGAAGTACACGAGCAAGCCCATGTCGTTTCCTGCGCGGGGCTTGTAGAGGCGGCAACGAACGCCCAATGCATTGACATCGCGCATTTCATGCACGTGTTCGTCTGACTTGTAGTCAGTAGTGGCACGTGCTGCACGAGCTTCTTGCGGTGTTTGCTCTGAGAAACTCTTTTGCTGACGCGTTGCCATCAACGCAATTAGGCGTTCTGCTTGTGGATGCAGTGTCATGACTTATTCGGCAGGCTTTGGTGCTGCATCAGCAGCAGGCTCAGCCTTCTTCTTTACGGCTGGTGTTCCGACCTTTACAGAGGTTTCAGCCCAATCTGGCCAACGACGTCGGCTCACAATTGACAATGTGCGAAGAAGTTTCATCGCTACTTCGTCTTCTTGTGCAGGACGAGCGATGATGACATTGTCCGCAATCATTCGGTTGATGACTTCTTCACCGAGTGCAGTGCGAACAATGGTGAGAGTCCAGTCGTTGTCTTTGCCGATACCACCAGTAGCGATATCTGAATGTTCCGCAGCAAAGTCTGGGCAGCTCTTGCAACCGGTACGAGTCCAACCGTGGCATTCCTTCAAATCAATTTCGTGGAATGAACCATCTTTCATCCAGATTTGAAAAGCGCCCTTGATGTTCATCTTCACCATGTCTTCTTTTTTCAGGCCGTATTTGGCCTCGAAGAGTTCAGGAAAGATTGCATCGTCAAAAGTCTTAGAACACAGAAGTCCAATGTTGAAAAGGAATGGTTTCGAAACTTTTCCGGCTTTGCGATCCCACATGACTGGGGGAGAAGATGTCTGACATCCCATACCCACAAGCGCGAGACGTGACAAGCCCTTTTCTTTTGCTTCAGGCAATGCAAGTGGGTTTGCACAGTATGTGTAACGACTACCGGCCGTTGCTAGTACTTCTTCGCGGTTTGTAACAACAGCTGGCTTTGCTTTCCATTTATCGTCTTCTTCAACGCCGCTGACGAGCGCACCATCGATGTAGTCATTCTTGAGAAGCCAGATCAACATCGCCGAAACGAAACCACCGTCTTGGCCCTTTGTGTGCTCTTCGGTGTCTACTGCACGTGTGAGAAGGAGTTGGCGCCAAATGCCCGACATCTCATCTGGTTCGCGAGTGCGGCCGAACAGGTGCATGTCTGCAGATTCTTCCCACTTACGGAATCGCGGGCAGGCACGGGTGCACGTGGTGCATCCTTTTTCGCCGTGAATACAGTTGTCGAGCCCGAGTTCTTCTTCAATGTGAAACGGCTTGTACTTGCCCTCTTCGTGTTCGTACCCAATGACATCGTGAGGGCATGTAACTACACATCCGGCGCATCCGGTGCACAGTCCGGTTTCGATGACTTCTTCGTACAGCTCTTTCCATTGAGCGGTCCAACGAGTTGCTTTTGCTGGGGTGTCTGCCGTCATTGTCATGCATGCAGACTAGGGGCTAGATGGCGTCTGCTCCGTGTTCGCCCGTTCGGATACGGATGATCTGTTCCACGTTGGTGACCCAGATCTTTCCATCCCCGATTTTGCCTGTTGAGGCTGACTCGCGAATGACGTCAAGAGTGCGCTCGAGGGAGCTGTCCTCGACTACCAATTCGATTCGCACCTTTGGTACAAAATCGATTTGGTATTCAGAACCGCGGTAGGTCTCGGTGTGTCCGCCCTGGCGGCCAAAACCCTTTACCTCTGACACTGTGATGCCTTGGACTCCGGCAGCTTTGAGCGCCTCTTTAACATCATCAAGCTTGAACGGCTTCACGATTGCTGTAATCAACTTCATGGTCTTAGTCTGCCTTCTGTATATAGGTGAAAGTGTTCATTACTGGTATGCCGATTCTGCATGTTGACTCTGGTCTAGTCCAACAAGTTCGTCTTCTGCGCTGACGCGTAGCCCAATCGTGGCATCAAGGATTTTTGCGACTACCCAAGTGACGATGAATGAGAAGGCGAAAGTGGCACCGATAGCTATGAGTTGGTTGACCAACAGTTTGGAACCGCCACCAAAGAGCACGCCGTCGAAGCCGAGTGAGTTGACCTTTGTATCCGAAAAGAATCCAAGAAGCAGTGCTCCGAGAATTCCGCCTACAAGGTGCACTGCAATTACATCGAGACTGTCGTCGAATTTAAACCGAGTCTTCAAAGTAAGTGCGAGGTAGCAGATAGCACCAGCAATGAGACCAATGAATATCGGGGCCATACCTCCGACGAATCCGGCACATGGAGTAATGGCCACAAGGCCTGCGACTGCACCCGAAGCAGCACCAAGAGTGCTTGCGTGTCCGGTACGAAGTTTCTCAACAAGCAACCACG
This sequence comes from Bifidobacterium breve, assembly GCA_943325435.2. The sequence goes on along the minus strand of CALPPK020000283.1, from coordinate 424 downwards.
CCAACATTGCAGACGCCGCTGCCAAGTGCGTGTTCACCAATGCTTGAGAAGCGAGACCGTTTGCTGCAAGTGCTGAACCGGCATTGAATCCAAACCAGCCGAACCACAAGATGCCAGTTCCGAGAACGGTGAATGGAAGATTGTGCGGCGGCATTGCTTCGCGTGGCCATCCTTTACGATTGCCCAACACAAGAACTACTGCGAGCGCTGCTGCACCAGCATTGATGTGCACTACTGCACCGCCAGCGAAGTCGAGTGCGCCACGTTGGAACAACCAACCGTTAGGGCTGAACACCCAACGAGCAACGGTTGGGTACACAACTATGGCCCATACAGCAATGAGAACTGCATATGCGGAGAACTTCAAACGATCTGCAGTAGCGCCAGTGATGAGTGCTGGCGTAATCACCGCGAACATCATCTG
>CALPPK020000282.1 GCA_943325435.2 Bifidobacterium breve | reverse complement strand
CCTGAACGTGTTCCTCATGTTCGTAGCACCATTGCTCATGCGGTTGACATGGGTCGACTCATTGACCAATTGGGTGGTCGCATTAGTCACGGAGTTGATGTAGAAAGCGGATACGGCGGCACACGACCGAGTCCATTCATTGAAAACGGAATAGTGGTGGGCAAAGATGCGCGAGTGGGGCACCAGTTCTGGTTTCACCCTGAAGTGTCAAAAGCAGTCCGCGCGGGTGGTGCATCGTTTGTGCTTGTGACTGCATCGCCAGTGAATATCCCTGCCGCGTTTGGTGCGATTCCTGTAGTGAATGTGGTGGCACCAGAAACTCTTGGAGACGCATTCGCAATTGTGGTTCGACCTGATCGGTACGTGGCTGCAGTGGCGGGTGATATGGCCGAACTGAATGAGTGTGCGGCTAATCTCGCTAGGTATGTCTGATCAGACTCCGCACTTTGAAGTGAAACCAGTAACAAAGGAAACGCACGATTGCATGTCGTGTGGTTCTCCTCTTGCTACTGCATGGAGCACCTCTGAGGGCACTGCTTGGTTGTGCAGAGAGTGCGCCAACCTAAATGACTTGGGTTGCCCTTAGGCAAGAACTTTCTTTAGGCCGCGCGTTGCTACATCGCCAACTTTGTCGAACACCCGACCAAGCACGAAGTTCATTGGCCACACAATCAGATTCGCCGTTAGTACTGCGTCATAGGTGACGTCACATCCGGTTGCCGTGGGTGTGATGGTGATGCGATCTACGGACGTGAAGATTAAGTTCTTTCCCTTTACCAACACATTGGTAGGGGAATCACACTCAAGTGTGACGTAGCGCAAAACAGAATTTTGTCCGCCGAACCCTTTCACTGTGATGTCAAAGACATTGCCAAGTCCAGCGCCGTCACCGACGATCTGGTCGATTTTGATTATCCCTTTGTCCCATTGGGCAAAATTGCGAATGTCTGACATGTAGGCAAACGCTTCCTCAGGGGTTTTGGACGAAGGAATAGTTGTTGCGTAATGAGCCATAGAGGTATCAACCTAGGTGACTGATGCCCCATTCCCGAATCTGAAAATGATTCGTAGGGTAGAGGTGTGCAAGATTTCTGCCCAGCGCCAGTGCAACGGCCAATCATGAAGCAACAGTGGCGAGAGCTTGCCTATATTCATTGGCGTTACGACGCTTCAGTTGTGCAAGCCTTACTGCCTGAAGGACTTGAAGTAGATACTTTCGATGGTTCAGCATGGGTGGGCCTCATTCCTTTCTCAATGCGCAACATTTCTTTTCCGGGCACTCCGGCGATTCCGTATCTGGGTTCATTTCCGGAAGTGAATGTGCGTACGTATGTAAAGAAAGATGGAATCCCCGGTGTGTGGTTTTTCTCGCTCGATGTGAACCGCTTGCTTCCAGCACTTGCCGCTCGTGTTTCGTATTTCTTGCCCTACTGCTGGGGTAGTGCATCGCATGTGGTGACTTCTGAGTCACTCATCACCACCGTGAAGCGCCGTTGGCCACATGTTGCTTCAACTTCAATTCGCATTGCTATCGGTGAACGCATTGAACAGCCTGACGAATTGTCAGTGTTCCTATCTGCGCGGTGGGGTTTGTATTCAAAAGGCTTCGGCAAAGGTCTGCGGTATGCACCCGTTGATCATGAGACGTGGATTCTGCATACCGCGACACTTGAGCATCTTGAAGACACGCTGGTCGTAGCTGCTGGCTTGCCTGCACCCACAGGAGAAGCGCATGTTTTGTATTCGCCAGGTGTGTCTGTGCGAATTGGTTTACCGCATTCGGTTTAGCGGCGACGAGGCCGTGCTGCTGGCATCCAGTTTTCGCCGGCAGTCTCATTGATCTGTTGCACGTAACGGTCACCAACAGGTTCGAGAATAGAAAGCAACTCGAGGGTGTTCTTTTCGCCGAAGTGACGCCACGGAATTTCACACAACACATCAGTACGGCGCTCAAGATCTACCCGATACGCAACACCTTCATCATTGATGGCGCCATTTGTAACAAACCCACGTGATGACAAGTTGTCGAGAGCAGCCAGAATTTCGGCATCATCTGCGCCTCGACTGCGAGGAATCCATTCTTTGGGGTAGCCCATCCATGCATCGTGCAGAAGTCCCGCTTCAACTACACCAATGTTGTCATTCAACAAAATTCCGAAGTGTGTGTCACCGCGCCATTCACGAATGCAGTTCAATGCATTCCACGCAGACATCAACGGGTCTGTTGGTCGTGGCCATGACTTGTGTGCAGCAAACAAAACTCTGCCACTTGCAGGAATTGCATCGACTGTTTTCCATAAGTCCTCTGCCAATGCTCCGAATGGCGCAATGACTTGTGGCGTCATCTCTTCCAGGCCAGCGCGCACTGCAGCATCACGCGCGACTGTGACTTCATGCCAATTAGTGATGTATGTCGCTGCGTTGTTCAAAGCGAAGTGAACGAACTCTCGTTTGATTGTGTAGAACGCAGCGAATAATGCTTCTGCACCAGCTGGCGCTAGTGGCGCACCACGGTTCACGATGTAATGACCAAGCCCATCGGGTACACCAAGAGCAGCGAGGTTCTCTTTCGCACGTGGATCCCAAAAAATCCAGCCCAATAATTGATGCGACGCAAATGATGCGCGACGAGTGAGATCTTGCCAATCAGCCATTCCTTCACCGTAGTGGTGAGAAATGGAATCGTCTATGAGTGCAGTGTGCTCGCCTTGCCCACTAATGAAGTGAGTGCATCATTTACTGCTGTTGAACCCAGTGTTGGCACGTCGGTGTAACGACTGACATATGTAATAGCCACTTCACCATTTTCAACAGCTCCACCATCAGTGTCTGGCGGCATTTGCGTTTGTGCTCCGTAATTCATTCGAACATAGAAGGCACCTTCGTGTCCCTCTTTAGCTTCAAGATCTGCAGTTGCCATTGCGACGGGGACAATGTGCCCGATTTCGGTCCGGCGCCAGCCCTTCATGTCTGCCACTGCACAGTTCGGAACATTCACGTTGATAACGACTGCCTCTTTTGGTCGGTCTGCAATCCAACCTTCAACTACTCGTTGCGCAACTGTTGCTGCCGAATCCCATTGCTGGCCCTTCAACGCATCGTCCCAACCTTGGCCCTCAGCACCGAAACCGGTGACTGCTTGGCTAACGGCGATTCCGCTGACTCCGCCATTACGTGCAGTCACTGCTGCACCAACTGTTCCCGAGTGGTACACGGCACGACCAACGTTTGCTCCAGGGTTAATTCCAGATACGACTAAATCAAACGGCGCGCCGTACACACCGAGGCGAGCGAAGAAAACACACAGTGCGGGTGGGCCGGTGATTGCCCACGAAGTGTCAATTCCTTCAATCGTTCGTTTGTGTACTTCAGGTTGGATGATGTGTAATGCACCGATGGCTGCACCAGCACCGGAATATTCCTGGTCGGG
>CALPPK020000281.1 GCA_943325435.2 Bifidobacterium breve | reverse complement strand
TTCAGAGGAATAACCGCCGCCTGCTGGAACTGATGACTCACCGTGACCAGTGAAATCAAGAGCCCATACTGGGCCAGCCCAATTGACTGAGAGTGTCGACATCATGGCTGCGCTTTCACCAAGGCCGTGAAGGAACAAAAGTGGACGACCAGTTCCGGAACGAACCTCGTGCAATGCAAGAGTGACTTTATTGTGCTGCAGCATCACTGTGTTCATGACAAGAACTCCAAAACCATTTTGCTAACGCGTTCTGGTTCTTCAATGTGAATGAAGTGGCCGATTCCTTCGAGAACTTCTAAGCGACCGCTTGAAGGAATCCATGGCAAGACATCACGTGGACGAGCACCCCAACCCATTGGTTCATCAAAGGTGCCGAGTAACCCGAGGAACGGCATATTGAGTGCAGCCATGCGTAGTGATGCCCATTCGGGACGCCACGGGCCAAAGCCACCGAAGCGCATTGTGGGATCAAGTTTCCAACGCCAACCATCTGCATCTTGTTGTGCACCGATTGTTACGAGGTATTCGAGCCACTCAATAGAAAGACGCGGATTCATTTTTCCGCGGCGTTGCGCAAGGTCAACCAATGTGCCTGGCTTGCGTTCTGATGCAGCAGCCTCGTGACGGAAATCAAGCCATGACCCGATTGAGTCTGCAAGCAATCGCGACTGATCATGATCAGGAACATCTGGCATACGACGCTTGCTCGGCATGCCGTCGATATTCACCATTGCCGAAATGCGGTACGGGCATGAGTCGGCAAGCTGCATCATGAGTGCCCCACCTTTTGAGTGGGCAATGACAGGGGCAGCTTTGTTGGTGATTGAAGACATCACCGACAACGCGTCACGGATATCTGCGTCCCATCCGTAGAGGGCGGCATGTTGGCTGTCGCCGTGACCGCGATGGTCCCACGCAATGACCCGATATCCGGCAGCGGCAATGAGAGGTGCAAAAACGTCGAAGGTGCCAGCAAAGTCAGACCCACCATGCACCAGAAAGAGTTCAGGGTCTGATTCTTTGCCCCATTCATAGACCGCGAGTTCAACACCATCGGCGTTGTGACGGTATGAACGAGCTGGGCGTTCAGCGCCGGGGTAGGAGCGAGTCTCAGGAGTCATGAACCATACAGATTAGAACAGTGCCCCTCGGATTCTCTTATGGGGGCGTACTACGCATCGGGCTGTGACGGACATAACATGACATCAATGTTCCTTCGCACACGACTTCATATGTATTTGTTATGGAGCACATGCTTGTTCGGACTGCTTGCGTTTTTTTCGTATCTGTTAACTGATGGCGAATCATCATCGTCCACGCAAGTTGCCACGACGACTACGAGTACAACTATTTCTCCGGCTAACACCGCGCCACCATTGCAGTACACAGTTCTTCCCGGCGAATCGTTGTATGCAATTGCTTTCAAACTGAAAATCAGTGCGCCTGCTCTTGTTGCGCTTAACAAGATTAAGAATCCTGATCGTGTTGATGCCGGAACCGTGCTGTTGTTGCCACCCGCTACGGGTTTTGTACCGATAGGTGCAACTACCACCATGCAACCGTGACATTGGTCCTTTCATTCGGCACTCACAACTCCGTACAATGAACGTATGAGCACCGCATTCTGGCCAACGCAAGAACACTGGTCCGTTGCAATCCCATTGCACACACCACATGTTCGTCTCGACTGTTTAGCAGAGACTGGTTTTGTCGCATTACGTAATGCACCGTTTGATGTTCCTGCATCTGAATGGGAATCACTTGAGTACATGGATTGGAAAAGCGGCGGTGACACAAATTTTGCACCGCTCGCTTCTGCAGATGGTGAACTTGACTGCCGAGGTTTTTGGGACAAAGGCAAAACCGACAAAGACGCGCTGTGGACTTCAAATGCGTCATCTGCTCCGACACTGAAGAAATACGTTGATTCCATTGGTGCAAACTTCGGTCGCGTGCGCATCATCAAGTTGGAACCCCAAAACCATGAGCAGGCTTTGCGCAGCATCCACCGTGATGACAACAACCGCTTTAATCCGGACAATGAAGGCTGGGTAGTTCGCACTTGGGTGGAACTCACCGACAGCCCTGACAGCTATATGTTGCTTATGGATAACGGCCCAGATGGCTTGCCAGACCGGGCAACAGAACGTCGTGTGCCGTTAAGTAAGGGTTCTCGATTTGTTGTGGACACGCAGCGGTTGTGGCACGTTGTTGTTCACAACCATGACTTCCCGCGTTACGCATTAATTACAAGTCTTGAGAGCGGTCCCGCGCTCGACTCGTTTGTTGCAGCCGAAAAGGCGTAGTTACTACAGCGCTGATTCGATGGCCGAAATTACTTCGGGTGCATCGGGTGATGTCTTTGGGTGAAAGCGTGCAACAACTGCACCATCACGGTTCACAAGGAACTTTTCGAAGTTCCAGCGAATGTCACCATCAACGCCTTCAGCGTCTGCAACAGGTGTGAGAGCGGAGTACAACGCATGACGTGCATCGCCATTGACATCGATTTTTTCTGTCAGTGGGAAAGTAACTCCGTATGTGGTGCTGCAGAAGGTTTGAATTTCTTCTGAGGTTCCTGGCTCTTGCCCAAGGAACTGGTTGCACGGAACGCCAACAACTGTGAAGCCCTGTGCTGCGTACTGCTTCTGAAGTGCTTCGAGTTGTTCGTATTGCGGGGTGAGTCCGCACTTGCTTGCCACGTTGACAACCAATGTGACTTTTCCGGCCGCGTTTGCCAATGCATTGGGTTGGCCGTCGAGGGTGGAGATAGATGTTGCGTAAATGCTCATAGCCATAGTCAACCAACGCTTCTGCGTTGAGATTCCCTATTTGGCCAATTAATTGCGATGCGCTGCAGCTAGTTCAGCCACTTCTTGCATGATTCGTGCAATGTCGAAGTCTTTTGGTGTGTACACAGCAGCGACTCCGTGGCTGGTGAGCCACGCACGGTCTTCTTCCGGAATGATGCCGCCGACAATTACTGGGGCGTCACAGCCTTCAGCACGTAGACGAGCAACAACATCAGGCACCAGCTTCATGTGCGAGCCGGACAAGATGGAAAGGCCCACAACATCAGGGTCTTCGTCTCGGGCGCTTGCCGCAATCTGGGCGGGCGTAAGGCGAATACCGCTGTACACAACTTCCATACCTGCATCACGAGCGGCCACTGCGATTTGTTCTGCACCACTTGAATGACCATCGAGTCCCGGTTTTGCAACAAGGAAACGTGGTGGGCCACCAGGGATAGTGCGAACGTAATCCGCAACTGCTGCAAGAGCATTTGTTCGACGACCAACTGCTGCAGCAACACCAGTTGGTGCACGGAATTCACCGAAGACATCACGCAACACTTGTGACCATTCACCAGTGGTGCCACCAGCAATAGCTAATTCAATGGAAGCTTCCATGATGTTCTCATCGGTTTGAGCAG
>CALPPK020000280.1 GCA_943325435.2 Bifidobacterium breve | reverse complement strand
GCATCCATCGCCGGCGTGTTCGCCGTGCGTGCCAAGGAAGGCGAAACCAACGCATTGAAGCCAATCAACAAGGGATTCCTTGTTGCTGGTTCACTCACACTTGTGGGAACACTTGCACTTTCACTTGCTTATGTTGGAAATGAAAAAGGCACAGCCGGCGAAGGCGTCAAGCTTTTGGGCGGCGCAGGCTGGAGAGTCTTTGGTGCAGTTGCAGTTGGTCTTGTACTAGCGCAACTCGTAAGCCGTCTCACCGAGTACTACACCGCAACCCATCATGGTCCTGTAAAGGAAATTGCAGAGTCAGCAGAAACTGGCCCAGCAACAGCCATCTTGTCGGGTACCGCATACGGTCTTGAATCAAGCGTGTACGCAGTAATCGCAATCGCAATCGCGATTGGTGTGGCATTGGCACTTGGTGGCGGAAACCTTACGTTCTCGCTCTACCTCGTTGCTTTGTGCGGCATGGGTATGTTGGCAACAACAGGCGTCATCGTTTCGGAAGATACGTTCGGACCAGTGTCTGACAATGCTGCAGGTATTGCAGAAATGTCCGGCGAGTTCCACGGCGAACCGCAAAAGATCATGGTTGCTCTCGACGCAGTGGGTAACACCACAAAGGCTGTAACAAAAGGATTCGCAATCGGATCTGCTGTTATCGCTGCAGTTGCATTGTTTGCTTCATTCATTGAAACCGCTGGTGCAGAACTCATGATCAAGGCTGAGAACTTGGCCGATGGTGTGTTCAAGGCTCCAGAGCTTGCAATCAACGTTGCTGACCCAAAGATCTTCATTGGTCTTCTTATCGGTGGCTCCGTGCCATTCTTGTTCTCCGCATTGTCGATTCGCGCCGTTGGCCGTACCGCTGGTGTTGTTGTGCAAGAAGTACGTAACCAGTTCCGCGATGGCGGAATCATGGCCGGCACAAAGAAGCCTGAATACGGTCCAGTCATTGACATCTGCACAGAAGCATCGCTTCGTGAATTGATGACACCTGCACTTCTTGCAGTGTTGACTCCTGTAATCGTCGGATTCGGTATCGGCTGGCAAGCACTTGGTGGCTTCCTTGCCGCTGTAATTCTTACTGGTCAGCTCATGGCGAACTACCTCAGCAATGCTGGTGGTGCATGGGACAACGCTAAGAAGTACATCGAAGACGGAAACCATGGTGGTAAGGGATCAGAGCCTTACAAGGCTGCTGTTATCGCAGACACTGTTGGTGACCCATTCAAGGACACTGCTGGTCCTGCATTGAACCCATTGATCAAGGTGATGAACCTTGTTTCATTGTTGATTCTTCCTGCAATCATCAGTAACCAAGACAACGACACAACGCGTCTTCTCATTGCAGCCGCAGCACTCGCAGTGCTTGGTGCATCAGTGATTCGTTCCAGTCGTCAGAAGTCAACGATTCTGGCATCTGCCGAATAGACCTACATCTAGCAAAGGGCCCGGGCATAATGCCCGGGCCCTTTGTGTTTACCCCACTAGCGTTCAATAAATGCTCGCGTTACTGAACCCCGAAGATCTGCTCCGCAATGGAGGTCTTCTCATCTTGGGGGCCATTGTGTTTGCCGAATCTGGATTGTTGATTGGGTTTTTTCTCCCTGGTGATTCATTGCTCTTTATCGCTGGTTTCCTAGCGAGTGAAGCAGGCAACAACGTGCTTCCCCCGTTGCCATTCGTCATGCTCGTCTCAGTATCAATGGCCATCATTGGAGACCAAGTTGGTTATCTCATTGGAAACAAAATGGGGCCAGCAATTTTTGCTCGACCAAAGTCTCGCTTGTTCAATCCTGACCATGTCACGAAAGCTCACGCATTTTTCGAAAAGTACGGCGCACGCACGGTAGTGCTGGCGCGATTTGTTCCTATTGTTCGCACGTTTGCACCGGTAGTGGCCGGCGTCGGAAAGATGGAATACAAAACTTTCGTTCGATACAACATTGTTGGCGGATTGTTGTGGGGTGCAGGGCTCCCGTTACTCGGTTTCTTTCTCGGTCAAATTGACATTGTGAAAGAACACATCGAGATTGCGGTTCTTGCGGTTGTCTTCATTTCCATTCTTCCCGTAGCCATCGAATTCATCAATCACTGGCGCAGTTCTCGGAAACATTCGGCAGAATAGTTACATGAGATATCTCAGTCTTGAATGGATAGAGGCCATGCAGACACTTGTTGGCGCCAGCGAATCAATGCAGGCTGCAGCACAGACTCATGAAATCGGAATCACTCAAGTTGTTACTGATGGTCCAGAAGGCACTGTCATGTATCACTTGCAGGTAGGTAACGGTGTCGCTACCTTCGGCGCTGGTCCTGCATCAGTTGAACATGTGCGCATGGAACAATCGTGGGAAACCGCAGTTGCCGTTGCGACCGAACAGGTTGCAGCACAAGAGGTTTTTATCAAGGGTCACGTTCGCATCGGTGGCGACTCACAGCGCATCATGGATTCGCTCCCCGTCTTTGCTGCACTTGATGCAGCGTTCGCTTCAGTGCGATCAGAAACTGTGTACGAATAGTTCTTACAGAGAACGTGCGGTGCTTGGCGCAGAGCCGCGAGACGAATCTTCGTTCGAGCCAAATTGTGCTGACACGATTCCCAAAGTGAGCGCGGCCAACAACACAACCACAAGACCAACTCGAGCACGACTCACACTCAGGCGCGGCGCGACTGAGTGACTCTGCCGGTCGTTGCTGGTGTGGGTGATGGTGGTCATTTCTGGATTCCTGATAATTCCGAGTGATTTAGTCAGGTATCTAATCAGAAGTAGTGTCCGTTCGCAACTTCGAGGTTTACCCCTGGCGGAAATAGGGATTTTCAGGTCGCAGCATGGCTGCAATGGCAGCGTCCATATCAGGGGCGCTGGAACGCGCCATAGCGAGCGCTGCGAGCGTCGCATCCCGATTATTGGCAAAGACTGCTTCCTCGTCGTTTGCGGCCGGATTGACCCATACAGCAGCAATGAGGACATACGACTCGGAGACCGTTGGGATATGCCCGTCGATGTGTGCCTGGCCCACCCCGGCAGCCACTCCTGCCTGCGCAGCGCCCCAGGTGAGAGATCCGTGAGTGTCATTTTCGATGGCGGCCTTATTCACAAACAACGTGAACGGAAGTATCGGGACTCCTGGTTTGGCAACAGCCACAAACGGCACATGGCCCGCACGTGGTGTGGCAAGGGCAGTTGCCCACGCTGTGCCGACTGGACCATTACGAGCACCCATCACTGTGTTGATGTGAGCTGCGTTGACACCTTCACCGACAAAACCCTCGCCAATAAAAATGCGTTGATCACTCATACGGGCAACCTTCCATAGCGACCCAGTTTCAATTCAGTATTTGAATCTGTGCCGGGCTTCGTGTCGTATGCCAGCAAAGCGACATGTCGCGCGACAGCACCGTGCACTTTCGAGACGCGGTGATAACTCCATCG
>CALPPK020000279.1 GCA_943325435.2 Bifidobacterium breve | reverse complement strand
TGCCTGCTGTAATCATCGCAAAGATCAGCAAGGTCACATTTGATGCTGATGTTGTTCTGCCAATTGCTGTGGCGTGGTCAGTGATGCTGGCGGCGATTGTCGCTGTGTTAACTGCTTCGCGGATACTCAAATGGAGTCGATCCCTCACCGGAGCATTGCTGCTTGTCGGTGTGCTTGGTAACACAAGTTTTCTGGGACTGGGAATGGTGGAGAGTCTGTTGGGTGCAGATCATCTCGCATCTGCAATTGCGTATGACCAAGTTGGCACTTTTGTAGGCCTTGCATTGTGGGGTTCGTTTGTTGCAAGTACGTACGGTGCTGGCGAAGGGGGCTGGAAATCAATTCTGAATCGGCTCGTGCGCTTTGGGCCATTCTTGGCGCTGCTAGCAAGTCTGGTGTTTCGAGTTATCGAACTTCCCGACGATGCGTACCCAGTTCTTAATGCCATCGGGAAAACTGTTGCCCCCGTGGCAATGTGCGCATTGGGTTTACGTTTCACATTGAGTGTCAGTCGTTCCGTTCGGGTGCCTGCACTGTTTGGTCTCATAACAAAGATGGCAGTACTTCCTGGGCTTGTCTATGTAGTTGCTGCCTTGGTTGGTTCGCCACATGACCTCGCGTGGTCAACGTCGACCTTGCAGGCGGCTGCGCCACCCATGGTTACTGCAGGTGTTGTGGCGGTTGGTGCAGGGCTCTCAGCAGAATTGGTCGCCTTCATGGTCGGAGTCGGCACGCTTGTTTCTTTTGTGTCGCTGCCACTGCTGTCTCTTGTGTTGTAGTCCTTCGGTGGCGACTACCTGCCAGTAATGGGATAGAACTCATTGCATGATTTCGTTTATTCAACGTCTAGAAGATCTCACGGCTGAAGACCCACTTGCGCCGGCAATCACCTGTGCGGGTGACTCGATGTCGCGAGTTGAATTGTTGAAGGCTGGATACAACCTTGCTGTGTACTTGCATGAACGTGGAGTTCGTGAAGATGACATGGTCACCGTTGCTGTTCCGAACAGCATTGATTTCTTTATCGCCTACATCGCTGCATGGCGGCTTGGTGCAACGCCACAACCCATCTCATCGCGCCTGCCGCAACGAGAACTCGATGCGATCATTGATCTGGCTAACTCATCAGCGGTTATCGGAGTTGAAGAAGGCTCAGTCTCTGGCCGTGTATGCGTACCAATCGGGTTCCGCGCGCCTGACGCCGATGCGTCTCACCTTGCGTATGTCGTGTCGAAGGCATGGAAGGCTCCAACATCTGGAGGAAGCACTGGTCGTCCGAAACTCATAGTTTCCGGAGACCCAGCAGCTCTTGACCCAGAAGCGCCATTGCCGCTGTTGATGCAGAAGGGTGGTTGCTTAGTAATGCCAGGGCCGCTGTATCACAATGGTCCAGCAGTATGGAGCTGCCAGGCATGGCTGAATGGATTACACGTTGTGTTGTTGCCACGTTTTGATGCAACAGGGACATTGGAAGCAATTCAAAAATACAAAGGCACTGTGTTGTACATGGTGCCAACCATGATGAAGCGCATCACACGATTGCCAGAAGAAGAGCGGCTCTCGTTTGACCTTTCTAGTTTGCAAGTGGTGTGGCACCTTGCTGAACCATGTCCTGAATGGTTAAAGCAGGAGTGGATTGATTGGTTGGGTGCTGAAAGAATTTTTGAGCTGTATGCAGGAACCGAAGCGCAAACTGCCACTGTGATTACTGGGCACGAATGGCTTGCGCATCGCGGGTCAGTAGGTAAAACAGTTCCTGGCACAGTGAAGATCACCAACGAAGATGGTGCAGAACTTCCAGCAGGAGAGATGGGCGAAGTATGGATGCGTAGTTTGCGCGAAACACCTACCTACAAATATGTCGGCGCTACTGCTCGCACGTTAGAAGGCGGATGGGAATCACTCGGCGACATGGGGTATCTCGATGCTGAGGGTTATCTGTATTTGGGTGACCGCGCAGCAGACATGATTTTGTCTGGCGGTGCCAATATCTATCCAGCAGAAATTGAATCAGCGATTCAAGAACACCCAGCCATCAAGTCGTGCGCTGTTATTGGGTTCCCCGATGAAGACAAGGGCAATGTGATTCACGCAATTGTGGAAGCAGACCCATCTGAAATAAGCGAAGCAGATTTGAAGACGTTCCTCGGCGAACGCCTCGTGATCTACAAGGTGCCGCGCACTTTCGAATACGTGGATTTCGCGCTTCGAGACGATGCCGGCAAGGTGCGCAGGTCAGCACTGCGCGCCGAACGCCTCCCGCCGCAATAACTGCCCTCGCTATAGGCGTATGCTCGGTTCATGAGTGAGCCGAAACGAAAGAGAAGCGATGGTCTTGAAACCATTGATCGCATCGTTTCATTTGCCGCTGCCGAATTAGATGAAGTTGGTCCCGTCCAATTCAACGTAATCCGCGTCTTGGAAAAAGCAGGGGTGTCTCGCAGTTCTGTGTATCACCATTTTCATAATCGTGAAGGGCTGATTGCGGCTGTTGAAGTTCAGCGATTGTTAGAACAATTGACAGTGACGAATAAGACGACGCGAGAGTTCATCTCTCAAGCCGAGAGCGCAGAAGTCATTCTTGGTGCAATTGAAACTGTATTGAAGATTGCCGGAAGTGAAGATGGAAAACAGAACCGCCGCCGCCGTATCGCCACCATGGCAGCTGCGCAAACAATTCCCGTCCTTGCGGAATCGATAGCCGACACCCAAATGCGCGGAGACGAGTACATGGCAGGCACGTTGCAAGTTGCCGTCGACAAAGGTCTTATTGCTCCGACCGAGCCATTGATCGGCATTGCCCAGTGGATTGGGTCCCTTGCCCTCGGACGCGCCACTGTTGACCTGGCAACAGAAGTAGGTGGGGATGAGCATTGGCTCTCAGCCACGATGTTTAGTTTGCGAGCCCTTCTCAACCCCTTGAAATAGAGGACCGTCGTTGGAATGAGGTACCAACTGGTACTAAGTTCCATGTATGGCTTCTGGTTCCTTCTCTCGTACTGGCGGGTCGATTGGGCTTGCGGTTGTTCTCGTTTTGAGTTCCCTCGTCATGGTCGCTGTCGAATCTCCACAGCCTGTTTCCGCTTCAACCGGATGCACGTCGGGTTCGGTTTCTACTACAACAGAAATTGGTCGCAACTACCTGGGCGAGTCAGATGAATTCGTCAGTGCGCCCCGAGTATCGAGCGATCGCAAACTTCATCGATATACAAAAGTGACGTTCACTTCTAATGGAGTGAGTGATGCGTCGTGTACATGGGTTGCGCCAGTTGGTGTTACCACGGGTCAAGTGTTGGCTGTTGGAGGCGGCGGAGCAGGCGGCACGTACTTTGGCGGTGGAGGTGGCGGCGGCGCTATGTATCTCAACAAACTTCCTGTCATTACTCCGGGGCAGTCATATGCAATCACTGTTGGAATTGGTGGTGCATCCGTTCC
>CALPPK020000278.1 GCA_943325435.2 Bifidobacterium breve | reverse complement strand
CTTACCGCTGCTCTCAACGAACCTGGTGAAGTTGTAGCGCAATGCACCGACGAAGAAGGCGTGCATCACGTACTTGAACGCGTCTCAGACCCTGCACGAATCGCCACTATCTCTCGTCTCGTCTCTGAGAATCCTGTTCTCATCGCAGACGGCCATCACAGATACGCAATTAGTCGCACCTTCAGAGATCAAAGTCGCACGGCTGGTAGCCCTGCAGGCGCCGAACTCACAATGACCTATGTTGCCGAACTAGTACAGGAACAACTCAGTGTTGCTGCCATTCACCGCCTCTACGACATCGACAACACCTCATTACTTTCAGTGCTGTCATCTCATTACGACACATCAGACGCTGGCCCCGTTGGCCCACACACCATTAGTGAAATGGACGCTCGTGGTTCATTGTGTCTTGTCGCACCTAATGGCACCGGAACATTCCTCACGCCACGTTCCGACTCGTTTGTAGGCGTACGGGAAATGGATAGCGCCCGTCTTGAACATGCATTACGCAACACAGAACATTCAGTTACATACCAACACGGTGTCACCGAAGTTGTCAACAAACTCGCAGCAGGTATAGCGACTTCTGCGATATTGATTCGACCCGTTTCTCTTGCCGAGATTCGACGAACAGCAGACACAGGCGAACTAATGCCACCAAAGTCAACGTTCTTCACACCGAAACTTCGCACCGGCATGGTGATGCGAGATCTGAATTAACTAACTGATTGATGCAGCGTAGATCGAGGCAATTGATGCACCGATAGCTGAATTGAATTCTGCTTCAGTCTGTTGTGCCGACAGTCCTTCGGTGAGCGCGCGAGAGAAACTCGCAATGACTCCCTTGTTACGACTGAGACGAGCGTTGGCATCTTCGCGTGAATATCCACCGGACAATGCAACAACTCGAAGAACACTTGGGTGAGCAACAAGCTCATCAAAGAATCCGTCAGTCTCTGGAAGAGTTAACTTCAACATGACTGGTTGATCTGCAGGCTGCTTGTTTAATTCAGCCAACAATGCAGCTTTTAGCAACACTTCAGCTTGTGCCTTTTCAGGACTGTTGATGTCTACTTCAGGCTCAATGATTGGAATAAGTCCGGCACGAAGAATCTGGCGACCCACCTCAAACTGTTGAGCAACTACTGCTGTTATACCGTCGGCGTTTGCCAACTTAATCACAGAGCGCATCTTTGTTCCGAATACGCCCTTCTTCAGCGCACGAGCAAGCAATGCATCAAGGTCTGGATTTGGTTTCATGATTTGCACACCGTGTGCTTCATCTGCCAATCCTTTGTCAATCTTCAAGAATGGGATGACATGCTTTTTGTTCCAAAGGAACTCTGCACTTCCCATGCCACCAATTTCGCGGTCCATGGTTCCTTCAAACAGAATCGCACCAAGAACGCGGTCACCATTGAACTCTGGACTTTCCACCATGCGGCTACGCATCGCGTGAATCACATCGAACATTTCTGACTCATTTGAATAGGCAGTTTCCTGAACGCCGTAGAGCAATAAAGCCTTAGGGGTACTTCCACCGCTCTGATCCAGTGCGGCAATAAAACCCTTACCATTGCGCATTTGCGCGAGTTGCTCTTGATTCATTCGACAACACCTTTCATCGAGCCCCGATCACAAAACGTGCGTGCACAAGACACTTTCGGGGGCGATGGCAATATTAGTCAGATTTCAAGATCTGCTGAAAGATTCTCCAATAGTCGCGAGACGGCCTTGCGGACATTCGCTTTACGACGCATCGAAATGACCTGATCAGCCAGCACCTCTGTCCTGCTGGTCACACCAGCGCCAGACCGAAAAAAGCGACGCCGAACAACGCCCACTACGCATACATTGTCGCCAACATGGGTAGTTTCGCATTCTCCCGCACATGCAATAGGCACCGATATTCGACCCTCTTCAACATGAGTTGCTATATCGAAACTCGATACGACCTCCCCTGTTTGTAGGGTGCGCTGAACGGGAGGCGATGTCACTTCGCCGATAAGTATGACCAGATTGACACCACCGGTGTCAATGCTTGTTGTTGTGGAAACCATGTACTTCTCCTAGTTGTTACTAGGAATGTGTGCATTAAGCGCCCAAAGTGGAAAGCCTTTCGGCAACATCTACAAAACCAGGGTCAATTGCTGCAATCCGTTCAAAGAACTGACGAGCCTTGATCACGTTGCCTTCTTTGTCGTACAAATCAGCAATCACGAACCACTGACGCAGGTGGTACTCAGACGGACGATTCATGTCGCCCGATGCTTTTTCCATTAGTGCGAGTGCTTCAGTGATTTGACGGCGATCAGCCATTGAACCAGCCATCACGATGCGGCCTTCAGCCATCAACTCAGGATGAGGCGATGCTTCAAGAAGTTCTTGCCAGTACTTTTCAACCATCTGATGTTCGCCCAATGCGCGATGACAATCTGCAATAACTGCGTGATTGAAAATCCAATCGGGATTCAATTTCAATGACGCTTCGAATTCAACAAGAGCACGTTTCCACTGACCGGCGCGGTACAGACACAAGCCGAGCATTTCACGCACAGCTGCTACTTCAGAATATTCACGCGACATTGGATTAAGAATCTTGCGTGCATCGTCGTAGCGATGGGCTTCAAATGCCTGCAATGCTGCGTCGTAACGCTTCAATGCACGCGGTGATGCCTTTGAACCGAGAGCTTTTTCAAACTGATCTACTACAGAGTCAAGAGCACGAACTTCTTTGCGACCGCCTTTTTGTGGACGACCTGTTCCCTTCGAACGCGGCCCAAAACTAGGTGCCTTACGCGCAGGACGAACTGAACCTTCGTCTACCCAATCTTCACGAGAACGCTCTGGTGGCAATGACATTTCGCCACTTGTGCGACGCTCGCCAATACGACCCTTAACTTCATCTGAGCGTTCTTGCGCTGCAGTGCGTGGTGGACGCGAATCACGATCAAACCTGCGAGGGCGATCATCACGCGAGAAACGTGAATCACGATCGAAACTGCGAGGCCTGTCATCGCGATCACCACGAGGTGCTCCACGAGGAGCATCACGATCAAACCTGCGAGGGCGATCATCACGATCTCCACGAGGTGGACGTGAATCACGATCAAAGCTGCGAGGAGGACGAGAGTCACGATCAAACGAACGTGGTCTGTCATCACGATCACCACGCGGCGCTCCACGAGGAGCATCACGATCAAACCTACGAGGACGATCATCACGGTCGCCACGAGGAGGACGCGAATCACGATCAAAGCTGCGAGGAGGACGAGAGTCACGATCGAAGCTACGAGGTGGACGAGAGTCACGATCAAACGAACGTGGTCTGTCATCGCGATCACCCCGAGGCGCTCCACGAGGAGCATCACGATCAAACCTACGAGGACGATCATCACGGTCGCCACGAGGAGGACGCGAATCACGATCAAAGCTGCG
>CALPPK020000277.1 GCA_943325435.2 Bifidobacterium breve | reverse complement strand
TGGCACGTACCGAACATCAATCGGAAAGGTGCGTCCTTCTGACGTGATGATTGGTGCATCGCCTTGGTCATCTGCGAGCACGTGAGCAAACAATTGTGTCTGGGCGGTGGCAGACATAGCCAAGATCTTTACATCTGTAGAAAATGTCTTGATTGCGTCAAGCAGAAATGCGAGACCAAGGTCTGTTGGCACGTTACGTTCGTGAACTTCATCGAAAATCACTAATGCAGTGCCATCAAGCGTTGGATCGTTTTGTAAACGCCGTGTCAGAATTCCTTCTGTCAAGACCTCAATACGTGTGTTGGCGCCAATCTTTCGTTCATCACGAGTTTGGTATCCAACTGTGTCTCCTACTTTTTCGCCCAGCATGTGTGCCATGCGTTGCGCTGCAGCTCGCGCAGCAAGCCGACGCGGTTCAAGCATCACGATTTTGCGGCCCGCTACCCAGTTTTCGTGCAATAGACGAAGAGGAACAAGAGTTGTTTTACCTGCACCAGGTGGAGCAATGAGTACGGAATGTCGACGAGAGGCGAGAGCGTCTCTTAGTTCGGCAATGGCCTCTTCAACAGGGAGACCTGTGTTCGGTAACGAATCAGACAAGTGCGGGTGTGCCGCGAAATGAACCGGGGTCGCCAGGCGCAGGAATGGTGGGACGAGACCAGTTGGTCAGGGCTGCCACAGCTGCGGCAACTTCCTTCCAGTCAGCTGATGTCCACCCTTGCGCTGCATTCGGAACTGATCCGTCAGACTTGATGAGAACAAACGCAGGAAGTTCGGATAATCCGAGTGCCTTCACTGCAACACGATCTGGGTCACAGAACACCAAGAACTCATCGGCATATGGGCCAAGGAATGCGCGGGCATCGCTGGCTTCGCACGTGACGATGAAGTTGATGCGAACTGCTGCGCCAGAGAATTGACGAAGAATGCGGACAGCGGTTTCGAGTATCCACGAGCTCTCGTTCGTGAATGGGTCGAGCACTACCGATGCGAGGTGAAAAGTGGTGAGCCACTGTTGAAGAGTCTTCGCGTCACCTTTAAGAGGGGTGAGGGTGAGGTCCATGCTGGGGTTGGGGAGAGATGCGGTTGCCACGCCTGTAACGCTAGTTCAGTAGCGTTGAGAACATGCACCCCATCGAGCATCTCCGTTATGTGGCGCGAGCCCATGGGGCAGACCCAGTGGAAGTTGCTATGGGTGCAGCCGACGCTCTTGCGGGTATTTCACGCGATCCGGCGGCGGCCTTAGTGGCGGCTCGTCGGTTGGTGGAACATCACCCCACAAACGCTCCGCTGTGGTCTGTGTGCGCCCACGCGGTCACATCGATGGACCCGTACCGAGACGTTGACGATCTTGCACGACGCATCGCGAATGACGCCACCGCGACCCACTTAGTTGACGCACTTGACGGTGCGTCAACCATTTGCATGATCGGTTGGTCTGGCCATCTTGTTGATGCACTCGCACGACGCGGAGACATACACGCGCTTGTAGTTGATTCTTTGGGTGACGGGCAAGATGCATTGCGTTACTTGTCACGTCGCGAAGTGAGTTGTGAACTTGTTGCACCTGAAGGTTTGGCCTCGGCAGCTGAATGCGCTGATGCAACAATTTTGTCTGCATTGGCCGTGGGTAACGACAGTGTGTTGTGCGCAGGTGGTTCATTGGCGCTTGCCGCTGTCGCATATTGCGTTGAGCAGCCAGTGTGGATGGTTGCATCAGAAGGCACACGCTTGCCAGACGGATTGTTCACAGCCATGGTTGCCGGAGTGCGTGACCGCCCAGACCCATGGGCATCAGGTTTTGATGTTGTGCCTCATGCGCTCATCACTTCCGTATTTGGCCCAACCATTACGTCAGGCGCCGCTGGCACTCTTGCCCTCATGAAGGCGTGCCCTGCTGCCGATGAACTTCTTCGGCGCAGTGTTGTGTGACCGCTCCGTCTAGTTTGGGAATCTCGAATCAACAAGGAGTTTTCTGATGGGCGAAATGGTCGAATTCAAAAGCAATGGCGGAACATGCACTGGCTATCTTGCTGGCACTAGCGGGCCCGGTGTCATTGTTATTCAAGAATGGTGGGGCTTAGTTCCACACATCACTGACATTGCAGATCGTTTCGCTGCAGAAGGTTTTGTTGCACTTGCCCCAGATATGTATCACGGTGAAATGACAGACGAGCCAGACTTGGCCGGCAAGTTGCTGATGAGCATGAATCTTGCAACTGCAGGAAAAGATCTCAGTGGTGCAGTTGATTTGCTGCAAGAACGTACTGGTCGCACCAAAGTTGGTGTCACTGGTTTCTGCATGGGTGGCGGGCTCGCTCTTATGGCTGCATGTTTGCGACCTGATGCCATTGCGGCTGCTGCACCGTTCTACGGCGGCATGCGCCCAGACACAGTTATTGAGTGGGACAACTTGGCAGCGGTTGTTGAAGGCCATTACGCCGCAACAGACCGTGGCACTGCTGCACCAGAAGCAGTGAAAGAACTAGAAGCTACATTGCGTGCCAAGGGCAAGAACGCCACGTTCCATGTGTATCCCGGAACACAGCATGCATTCTTCAATGACACTCGCCCTGAGGTGTATGACGCTGCAGTTGCAAAAACTGCATGGGATCGCACACTCGCGCTATTCCGCGCGAATCTCTAATTTAGAGAACTAGGCAAGTTCCGCGATTGCGTCAGCAATTGCAATAGCGCGTTGTGCGTTTGCAACGTGAAGATTCTCAATCATGCGGCCATCAAGCTGCACAACGCCTTTGCCTGCTGCAAGTGCTTCGTCGAATGCTGCAATAACTTTGCGTGCGTGTTCCACTTCAGCTTCGCTTGGTGACCATACGTCGTTTGCAACAACAACTTGATCTGGGTGAATCAGGGTTTTCCCGTCAAAGCCCATCTCTGCACCTTGAACACACTCTGCACGGAATCCGTCAGCGTTCTTAATGTCGTTGTATACGCCGTCGAGAATTGTCTTTCCTGCTTCACGTGCTGCAAGGAGTGCGGTGTGAAGGCTTGGGTACAACGGTGCGCGACCAGGCACCTGCGCTGCGCGCAATTCCTTTGCCAAGTCATTGGTTCCCATCACAAGAACTGCAACGCGTGGGTGTGCGGCAATCTCACGGCAATCAAAGATTGCTGTTGGGGTTTCGATCATCGCCCAAATCATCATCTCTTTTGGTGCTCCAGCGGCATCAAGTGCTGCTGATACTTCATTCACTTCAGCAACTGAGTTGATCTTGGGAATCACAACTGCTGACACGCAAGCCTTCGCAGCTGCGGCAACATCTGCATGGCCCCATGGTGTTGCAAGCGCATTGCACCGAATGGTGAGCTCGCGCTTGCCGTATTCACCGGAGTTCACTGCTGCAATTGCTTGCGCACGTGCAAGGTCTTTTGAATCTGGTGACACTGCATCTTCAAGGTCGAAGATGATCGCATCGGTT
>CALPPK020000276.1 GCA_943325435.2 Bifidobacterium breve | reverse complement strand
TTCCTCACGCAACTCTCGCGCCGCAGCGACGGCCCAGGTCTCCCCCGGCGCAACAACCCCTCCGACAGCTACATCCCACCAGCTTGGCCAGATGTCCTTCGTGGCAGCCCGTTGATGACCAAGTAGGTCGCCTTTTTCAGAGATGACTGCAATGAAAACAGAGCGATGACACAACTGTTCTGCTCGCATTTTGCGACGCGTGATCAATTGCAGCACGTTGCCAACCAAATCAATCTCTTCCACCATCTCATCGGGAGAGTTATCGGGGTGCGCCGCCGCTGAAGAGTTCATTGTTCTGTGCCTACCATATGGCATGGCCAAAAATACCCTGAACACCGACGATGCCCGTGACCAACACGGAAACCCTGCTGGCATCCTCGAACAAGCCAACGACGTATTTGATGAGACCGTTGCGCTTCGCCGCGAACTTCACAAGTGGCCGGAACTAGGTAACCACCTGCCCCGCACACGCGATGCAGTTCTCGCTGCCTTGCAGGGCTTGCCACTTGACATCACTCTGCATGAAACAACAAGCGGAATTGCAGCGATGCTCACGGGTGACAAGCCAGGAGAAACAGTACTAATACGCGGCGACATGGACGCTTTGCCGATGCCGGAAGATACATCGCTTGATTTCAAGTCGAATGTTGAAAATGCAATGCATGCATGCGGTCACGACACCCACACAGCAATGTTGGTTGGTGCTGCAAAATTGTTGTCATCACGCAAGGCAGATATCACCGGCCGTGTCTTGTTTATGTTTCAGCCTGGCGAAGAAGGTTTCAACGGGGCGAGCGAAATGTTGAACGAAGGCTTGCTTGATGTCGGCACCGAATCCCCAATCACTGGTGCGTATGCAATTCACTCAGCTTCGAATATCCCAGGTGGTTTTGTTGGTCTCAAGGGCGGCACCATCATGGCGTCGAGCGACTTCATGATCATCACTGTTAAAGGTCGTGGTGGCCACGGAAGTGCACCACACTTCACGCTTGACCCAATTCCAGTTGCATGCGAAATCGTTCAAGCGCTACAAACATTGGTAACACGTCGCGTAGATGTGTTCGACCCGGGTGTTGTTACTGTCACACAAATTCATACCGGAACTACCAGCAATGTGATTCCTGAAACTGCAATGATTAATGGAACAATTCGTGCCGTCAGCGAACGCACTCGCTCACTTCTTCACGATGGTATCCGTCGAGTTTCAGAAGGAATTGCTGCTGCACATGGCATGGAAGTGGATGTTGATCTACACATCGGCTACGACGTCACCGTCAACAACGAAGATAAGGCTTCATTTGCCGCAGATGTGGCTACTGCAGTATCTGGCGAACGCAATGTACGCATCATGGATAATCCAGTCATGGGTGCTGAAGATTTCAGTTACGTGCTGAATCGTGTCCCTGGCGCAATGATGTTTCTTGGGTTGATGCCAGAAGGCATGGACATTATGAAAGCAGCTCCAAACCACAGCAACCGCGCAATTTACGAAGAAACACAGATGCGTCGCGGCATTGCCGTGTATTCATCTCTCGCACTGCGCCACTTGGGCGTTCCTCTTAGCTGACTTATTGCGCCCCAGGAATCCAGTTGCCGTGAAACCCATTCGGTACACGCGCAGGTAAGTGAACGACAGCCACGGGGTCAGCAGTAATTGCTGTTGCATCGAACAGCGCAAGATCTGATGTCTGAGTCTCTGAATCAAGACGCAATGCCATGACCCAACCATCGTCCTCTGCGATTGCACCATCTCGTGGAATGAACACTGGTTCGCCATATCCATAACGGGCAGTGTCTGTTCTGGATTCCGTACGACGCGTCTCAAGATCAATCTTGATCAATGTGTCTTGGGCGAAGTGTTTGCCAACACCAGCTGTGTAGCCAAACTTGTTCGGTAATCCGATGAGCGACTCATTGATGCGGGGGAACTCTTGTGGGCGATCATCAATTCGCTCTTGTTTCACTTTGCCAGTAACCGTGTTAATACGCCATCTATCGAGTGTGGGAGATCCCTCACTTGGACCACGACGTTCACGATCAAACATCTTTGGGTGACGAGCAGCATCAAGCACTACGAAATCACCATCGTCATATGCATTCATCGGGTGGAAGAAATAACACGGGTCAATGCTGAACCACTTCACATCTTCTGCATTTCCTTCACGAGGCAACAAACCAATGCGGGCGTCATAGTCATGGTCCCAGAAATATGGAAGTCCCTTGCCAGCCATCGCCGCTTCAAGATTGAAAATTGTTGGCAGGTCAAACACCAAGATGTATTTCTGTGTAAACGCAATGTCATGAATCATTGGTCCGCCAGTGGTTGGAATATCAACATGGCGACGCACACGACCGTCAGTACCCACAACCAAGTACTGCACTTGATTTCCCCAACCCCAGTAATACGTCATCACATGAAGCTCGCCTGTCTGTGGGTCACGCTTCGGGTGAGCCGAATATGCGTGAGGCAAAGTGCCTTCAAGATTCGAAACTCGCACAGTGTCAAGTTCGTACGACATCTCAATTGGCGGTGAACCTGCTTCAACAATTGCAAAAGTTTTACCGGCATGTCCAATGACATTTGTGTTTGCCGCAAACTGGCCATGATCTGCTGGCCAATCAGACGGTGGGTGCGCCTCGCCCAATAATTCAGCAACATCGTTATTGCGTACCCAACGGTTGCGATACCACTCTGCTTTTCCATCACGAAGACGAATGCCATGCACCATTCCGTGCCCTGTAAACCAATGGTATTTTTCGGCGTTCACATAACCCAACGGGTTCGGCCCATTACGCAAGTAGCGGCCATCTAATTCCGGTGGAAGTGTTCCAGTAACTTCCAAGTCAAAAGCGGTCACCTCTTCGGTAACAGGGGCCAGGTTCCCTTCAAGAAATGGATTTCCGCGAGCATCTTCAACTGTGGTCATTCACACATAATAGACAACGCCCCAATAGGGGTTGCCTCGCTGTCTCGTGGCAGGCTGAATCTCACAAAGCCATACAGGAGATGAATATGAGCAACTTAGAAACTGGAACAGATCACCTACTCGGCCGCATCGAGGGCCATGTTGCTGTCCTGTCGTTCAATCGTCCAGAAGCACGTAACGCATTGTCAGATGAGATGTACGCCGGCTTCGGAAAAGCCCTGCCACTCATCGCTGCGAATTCAGATATTCGCGTTCTCATGCTCACCGGCGAAGGCGTGGCCTTTTGCTCTGGTGGCGACGTAAAAGGCATGCACGCAAACAACTCAGGCGGTGGACAAAAGGCATCTCTTGAAGATGGCATCGCGCGTCTGCGTTATATTCAAGCAGCGGTCAGTGGAGCAATGCGCAAATTGCCTCAGCCGGTAGTTGCAGCAATTCCTGGCGCCGCAGCCGGTGCAGGTTTGTCGATTGCCTTATCTACTGATCTGCGTGTTGCTGCAGAACGTGCACTGTTT
>CALPPK020000275.1 GCA_943325435.2 Bifidobacterium breve | reverse complement strand
GGTGGTGAAACCATGGACGAGCGTCATCTCGACGCGATCGCCGACGCAGATACATATCCCTACTGGTATGAAGACGTAGACGAACCCGATTCGAACCCAACCTTGGTCCGCACCGAAAGCTGCGACCTCTGCATTATTGGCGGTGGCTATACAGGCCTCTGGACTGCCATCCTTGCCAAAGAACGTGACCCGTCACGTGATGTCATTCTGATTGAAGCCCATGAAGTGGGGTCAGCAGCCAGCGGACGTAACGGTGGCTTTGTTGATTCATCGTTAACGCACGGCATTGCAAATGCGCAATCGCGATTCCCAGATGAAGTCGCAGTGCTTGAAGAACTTGGCCTGAAGAATCTCAATGACATTGAAGCTGCAGTCAAGAAATACAACATTGATTGTGACTGGGAGCGCACAGGTGCAATTGACGTTGCAACGACTACTCACCCAACGTCGTACCTTGATGAACTACGCGACGATTATGCACACATGCGCAAATTGGGACAAAAAGTTACATGGCTAGATCGCGACGCAATGCAAGCACAAGTTCACTCACCGTTGTACACCGGCGGCTTATGGCGACACGACACTGCGGCACTTATTGACCCTGCGCGTTTGGTGTGGGGCTTAAAGGCCACAGCCGAATCATTGGGTGTGCGTATTTACGAAGATTCAAAGGCTTTGTCCATGGAGAAAGACGGCGTGGGAGTGCTTGTCACCACTCCACTTGGTCGTATTCGTGCAGGCAAGGTTGCACTTGCCACAAATGCATTCAAACCGGTACTCAAGCGTCTTAGTAATTACGTAGCACCGGTCTATGACTACTGCATGGTCACAGAACCGCTGACGCAATCTCAGCTTGACTCCATCGGATGGAAGGGCCGTCAAGGCCTCAGCGATATTCCAAACCAGTTTCATTACTACCGACTCACTGAAGACAACCGCATCTTGTGGGGCGGATACGACGCGGTGTATTTCTTTGCAGGAAAAGTACGCCAAGAAAATGAATCACGCCCGGAATCATGGGCCATGTTGTCTCAGCATTTCTTTGAAACATTTCCACAACTTGAAGGCGTTCGCTTTTCTCACATGTGGGGCGGCGTTATCGACACGTGCAGTCGTTTCTGTGTGTTCTGGGGTAAAGCAATGGGTGGTCGCGTTTCATACGCGCTTGGCTACACCGGCCTAGGCGTCGCAGCATCTCGATTCGGGGCTGAAGTCATGCTTGACCTCATTGATGGTCGTCGCACTCGAGCAACGGCAACTGAATTCGTACGCACAAAGCCTGTGCCATTTCCGCCAGAGCCATTTCGATTCATTGGTATTCAAGCCACTCGGTGGTCTCTTGATCATGAAGACAAGACCGGAACACGCAATACATGGCTGCGCACCCTTGACCGATTCGGTCTCGGATGGGACTCATAGGGCTCTATCCCCTACGCTCTAGACGTGTCATACGAGCCGAAAACCACTCAAGAAGTCGCTGATGGGCTTGCCGCACACGGATACCTAGCGGACGAAGGTCTTGTCACGGCAGTCTTTCTTGCTCTCACTTTGCACCGCCCTCTTTTTCTTGAGGGCGAAGCGGGTGTCGGTAAAACCGAACTAGCAAAAACCATCGCTCGTTGGCAGAACGCTGAACTAATTCGTTTGCAGTGTTACGAAGGAATTGATGCAGCACAAGCTGTGTACGACTGGGATTACTCGCGACAGTTATTACATCTGCGTGCAGCCGAAGCATCTGGCGAAGCAGCACAATCAGGAACTGCAGAACTTGAAGGCCAGTTATACGACGAACGGTTTTTGCTGAAGCGCGCACTACTTCGCGCAATTGACTACGGACACACCACTCCACCTGTATTGCTGATTGACGAAATCGACCGTGCCGATGACGAGTTCGAGGCATACCTCTTAGAAGTGTTGTCAGACTTTCAAGTAACAGTTCCTGAAATCGGAACGTTTCGTACTGACAACCCACCCATCGTGATTCTCACTTCAAACCGCACCCGTGATGTTCACGATGCACTGAAGCGCCGTTGTTTGTACCACTGGGTTGAACATCCATCGTTTGATCGCGAAGTCGAAATTGTGCAAATGCGAGTTCCAGAAGCAAGCGAAGTTCTTGCTCGTCAAGTTGCTGGCGCAGTCGAAGCATTGCGCGCTATCAACTTGTACAAACCACCTGGGGTGGCAGAAACAATTGACTGGGCAGCAGCACTTGGCCGCCTTGGCATCACAGAAATCGACGAAACAGTTCTCGACCGCACTCTCGGCACGGTGCTGAAATATCGCGAAGATCACAGTCGTGTACGCGATCACGGAATCGCTGGCGTTGTACAACAGGCATTCGACCGTGGCCTCCTTCACGGTTGAGTCAAACCCTGACCGACTCGCTGTCGGATTCGCGCGCGTTCTTCGTCATCTCGATATTGCAACACCGCTTGATTCTGTTCTCACATTCATCAACGCATTGTCATTAGTCGGTATCGAAGACCGTAATTCTGTGTACTGGGCTGGTCGCACCACTTTGGTACGACGCCCTGAAGACATCGCGATGTATGACAAAGCATTCAATGTTTTTTGGGAACACCGTGAATCAGTAGTAGCTGATGATGAAGAAGAGTTAAAGGTCACCCTTGCATTAGATACTGAAGATGAAGGCAGTGCAGACGGCAATGCTGATGCATCAGACGAGCCCACCATCACTTTGCGATTCTCTGGCGTTGAAACATTGCGCGACAAAGACTTTGCTGAATACTCAAACGATGAGATGAACCAGGCACAGCAATTCATGCAGTCACTGCGCATGGCGGGCCCTCCTCGCCCATCGCTACGCATGAAACCAACGCGCTCTCGTGGCAAACGCCCAGATATGCGCGCAACTGTTCGAGCATCTCTTGCAGCCAGCGGCGAGCCGATGCGACGACATTGGGTAGAAAAGGGCGACAAGCCACGACGCATCGTTTTTCTTCTCGATATCAGTGGCTCAATGGAGCCATATGCGCGCGCACTTGTTCGGTTCGTTCATGCAGGCGTCGCGGGGCGTCAACGTGTTGAGGCATTTACATTAGGTACTCGGCTTACGCGAATAACTCGAGAACTTTCTTCAAAAGATCCTGATCGTGCATTGCGCGCAGCTGGCGAAAACGTGCGCGACTGGAGCGGCGGAACGCGCCTCGGTGAGACATTGCGTTTGTTCAACAACGAATGGGGCGTTCGCGGCATGGCCCGTGGTGCAATTGTTGTTGTCTTGTCAGATGGGTGGGACCGCGGAGACCCCATCGTGCTTGCAGAACAGATGGAACGGCTTCATCGTGTGTCGTTTCGCATTGTGTGGGTGAACCCCCTGAAAGTCACACCGGGTTATGCCCCTCTTGCCAGAGGAATGGCAGCTGCTCTGCCGTATGTTGATGACTTCGTGGAGGGACATTCTCTTGATGCCCTCGAACAACTCACTAAGGT
>CALPPK020000274.1 GCA_943325435.2 Bifidobacterium breve | reverse complement strand
TCGCCACCCGGTGGACGAAACGAAGGGTCATTGCGCCACTGAGCCCACAATGTCTGGTCAACATCGGTAAGTGCGACTCCATCCCAATCGCCGTAGTCAAGTTCAATGAACCGCTCATCAATGGTGACGTTGCCCGTAATTGCGCTTGCAGTCTGATGCGCACGCGTTAATGGACTACACACGACCAACGCATCCGGATACTTCTCTCGCAGAAACTCTCCACTGCGCGCAGCTTGCCGTTCACCTTCTGGGTCAAGTGGCAAGTTCATTCGCCCCTGAAGTAAAGCTTTGGCATTGGCCGCAGTTTGTCCATGACGCAACAAGATCAACATGTGACTACTTCTTTTCCAGAACGAGTCGCCCAGTGCGAACGAATTCTTGACGAGCACGAGGAGACGACAAATCGTTCGTGCGCCACACCCACGCCAACATGGCCGCACCCGCAATTTCAAGAATTATGTTCAGCCAGATGCGATCGAAGCTAGGAATTGATGCTCCACCAAAGTTGAAACCTGCAAAAGGCCACCAGAAAACCTTCGTGTTGTTAAAGGCCCCATCGAATACCAAGTGCATAAACATTCCGATGGGAATAGCAAGCGACATACGCCGAGCAGCAGTACCCCTTCTCGCAAATGCCATAACAAGTGCTAGCGCAAGGACACTTCCGAGAACCGAATGAAAGACCCATGCTCCCCCAGTGAAAATGTCAATCAGGTCTGGCAGCAGTGCTCCCAGAGCAAGCACTCTGTAATCAAAGCGCTCGTCGCGAAAAACAAACAAGACCGAAATAAACGCAGTGCCGATAAACCAAAGAAACATCAACACCACATTAGGTACTGGCACCCCTACGGGACGGTCTTAATGGATGCCGGAATACCTTTTGCGCAGTTATAGACGTAATAACGAGCAGGATCGACTCCGATTACTGGAGTCAACGGATTCAAGTCAGTCGGTGCAATAGTCGTTCCAGGGTCAACAACCCTGACTACTGCACCTCGGTACACAGTTGTTGTCGGCGCAACCGGAACAACAACCGCACCTGGCACCGTTGTTGTAACTACTGGAGCAACAGGAAGCGTTGACGTTGTGACCGTTGGGACAACTGTGGTGATGGTGCCCGTCGACGCCTTCGGCAATTTTCCAGATACCAATTCTGCGATGCAGTCAACGCCGGGCAAATACAGCCGTAACGGATTACGAGTCGGTGCAGGAGGCGCATCCCAGTTCAGTACAGGCAAATCCTTGTGTGCAGCATCCATGTATGCCTTCCAGATCTTCACTGGGTACGCATTGCCTGTAACGCGTGCAACTCCGTCAGCTTTGAACTCAGGAATGTTCACCATTGGTGTGTATCCCTTCGGGTCACCCACCCACACCGCAGTTGTGAGCTGCTTTGTAAAGCCCACAAACCATGCATTGGTGTTTTCGTCTTGCGTACCTGTCTTGCCTCCAGCAGGACGATTACCTTCTAACGGGTCACGTCGTGCAGTTCCCTTGATAAGAGTTTGCTTCAAGATATCTACTTCAGCATCTGCAATCTCTTTTGTGATTACTTGCGATGGCGCCATTGTGTGCTGATACAACAGACCACTCGGGCCTTCGATTTTTTCAATGAAATATGGCTCATTGTGAATGCCACCATTAGCAATTGTTTGAGTACCTGAAGCCATATCAAGCGCGCTCAGTTCATTAGCACCTGTCGAGAAACTCGCATAGGGCTGAATGGTATACAGGTCACGTGACAGGTAACTCGAGGATGCAAGCCTGTATGTCATATTGACCACGCGGTTAAGACCAACAATTTGCGCAAGGCGTGCATATGCACAGTTAATTGATAGCCACGTTTGTTCTGCCAACGGTGACACCGGATGACTCACACCCTTTGTAATAACAAAAGGTTCCTCTGGAAGTCCAGGGTTAGGAAAAGTACACGGCAGAGTTCCGTCAATCAGGTCGCTCGCTTGGGCGCCCGCTTCTAGCGCTGCAGTCAGTACGAACATCTTGATGCTTGAGCCTGTCTGGCGTCGACGCAGTGCAAGGTTCACTTCGTTACGCCCTGGCGAGAAGCCGGGCCCACCCACAATTGCTCGCATTGCACCAGTAGCCGTGTCCAGCGACATCATTGACGATTGAATTCCGGTCTTATTGGCTGGCAGTTTCTCTTTCGCAGCTTTCTCAGCTTTTGCCTGCAACACGGGGTCAATCGTTGTGTGCACCGTAATTCCGCCACGGAACAAAGCGTTGTACCGCTCTGGGTATGTTGCACCAAGAATTGTTGACTTGTTCAGCAAATAGTCACGCACCATCTCTGTGAAATAGGTACGACTTGTTGGCCTCTCAGGTGCACTGGTAACCGATTCTGGTGGCTGCCACGTTGCCATAGTTGTGTCTCGTTGTTCCGTAGTCATCAGACCAACATCAACAAAGCGTTCAAGAACTTGTTCGAATCGACGCCTTGATTGTTCAGGCCTACGAATCGGGTCATATGTGGATGGTGCACGAACTAGCCCGGCCAAGAACCCTGCTTCAGTCAAAGTGAGTTCTGAGACCGTCTTTTGAAAGTACACATCTGCAGCAGCTTGGATGCCATACGCATTGTTTCCGAAGAACACTGTGTTGAGGTAGCGCTCCACAATCTGGGCTTTTGAAACATTCTTTTCCAAAATCACTGCGTATCGGGCTTGCAAAATCTTGTATCGACCATCGCGTGGTAAACCAGCGAGGAATTCATTCTTCACAACCTGTTGCGTAATGGTGGAGGCACCTTGCCTGCCACTTGAGTACTGGAAGTTTGCAAGGGTGGCTCGAACAAGTGCGCGCAGGTTCACGCCCTTGTGTTGATAGAAGCCAGAATCTTCCACCGCAAGAACAGCCGCAACCACAATGTCTGGCACAGACCCAATATCAAGCGGCTGGCTGTTCTCTAATTCAAAGACACCAATTTGCTTGTCAGCAACTCCCATGATGCGTGTGCGAGTTGATAGCCCACTAAAGATTGGCAAGGCCACCGGAGTCTGTTGGTGCGCATTTAGCGCCCGCCACACTTGTGGTGCTGCGCCAACTACCGCGCCCGTCAACAACAACGATGACGCCACGAGGGCAACGCCAAAGCGTATGGACCAATTCAGAGGGGACTTCACAACACAAAACACCGTACTTGTCTGTGCTTGATGCATCGTGTCACCCATTTCGGTAGCGTTGTTCTATGTCACAATTCCCCCATCGCGGTTTCAGATTCGGTGTTCAAGTCTCAAAAGAGACCTCAGCCAAAGGGTGGGCTGAACTAGCTCGCCGCACGGAGGCAGCTGGATACGAAGTTCTCACCATGCCAGATCACTTCACAGACCAATTGGCACCTATCCCAGCACTCATGGCTGCTGCAAGCGCCACAACCACACTTCGTGTTGGCGCATTGGTATTCGACAATGACTACAAACACCCAGTTGTCCTTGCAAAAGAACT
>CALPPK020000273.1 GCA_943325435.2 Bifidobacterium breve | reverse complement strand
CACCCGTGGCGTCTACCCAACGATGTACCGAGGCAAATTGTGGACCATGCGCCAGTACGCCGGATTCGGTTCTGCTGAATCGACGAACCAGCGTTTCAAGTTTCTTCTCGAGGCCGGTCAAACCGGATTGTCTTGTGCGTTCGACTTGCCAACTCAAATGGGGTACGACTCAGACCATGCCAGAAGTGAAGGCGAGATCGGCAAAGTAGGTGTTGCCATCGACACTCTCGAAGACATGCGCATGTTGTTAAAGGATCTGCCTCTCGACAAGGTCTCTACGTCAATGACTATCAACTCAACTGCAGCAGTTCTGTTGTTGATGTACGAATTGGTTGCAGAAGAGCAGGGCGTTCCGTCATCGGCCATTAGCGGAACAATCCAGAACGACTTGCTGAAGGAATACATCGCTCGCGGTACATATGTGTACCCACCGCGTCCTTCAATGCGAATCATCACTGACATTTTCGCGTACTGCGCCCAGAACATTCCGAAATGGAACACGATTTCAATTTCGGGATATCACATCCGTGAAGCCGGAAGTTCTGCCGTACAAGAAATCGCATTTACTTTGGCCAATGCCATCGCATATGTTCAGGCAGCAGTTGATGCCGGTCTTGATGTTGATGATTTTGCACCACGTTTGTCTTTCTTCTGGAATGGCCACAACAACTTCTTCGAGGAAGTAGCAAAGTTCCGCGCGAGCCGTCGTATGTGGCACAAGATCATGACTGAACGTTTTGGTGCAAAGAAAGAATCGAGCAAGCTTCTTCGCTTCCACACACAAACTGGCGGCAGCACGCTGACAGCGCAACAGCCGTTGAACAACGTGGTGCGTGTTGCTCTGCAATCAATGGCAGCGGTGATGGGTGGTACGCAAAGTTTGCATACGAATGGTTACGACGAAGCTCTTGGTCTTCCCACCGAAGCAGCTGCTCGAATCGCATTACGCACCCAGCAAGTCATTGGGTATGAAAGTGGAATAGCCGATACTCCAGACCCACTTGCAGGGTCATATTTCGTTGAATCATTGACTGATGAAGTGGAACGTCTTGCGTGGGAATACATCGAGCGCATTGATGCAATGGGTGGCGCGGTTGACGCCATTGAAGCTGGCTTCCAAATGGACGAAATTGAACAAAGTGCATATGAGTACACAAAGTCAATTGATGATGACGAGCGCGTCATTGTTGGAGTCAACAAGTTCACAGTAGAGGGAGAAGGGGAGCCAAATGTGTTCCCAATCGACCCAACTCTTGCCGTTGGCCAATTGGAACGTCTCAAGAAGTTCAAAGAGAATCGTGACCATGCAAAAGTTGCAGCGCTTCTTGAAGAAGTTCGTGCCGCTGCCCGTGGCACGGACAACATCCTGATCCCGATGAAAGAGGCGTTGCGCGCCCATGCAACACTCGGTGAAGTCAGTGATGCCCTTCGTGACGTGTACGGCACGTATAAGCCTGGTCGGTAGTACGCGCCATGAGCGAACAGAATGTCATTGTTGAACGAGCAGGCAATCGACTCGACATTGTTCTGAATCGCCCAGACCGAAAGAATGCAATCACGCAACAGTTGGCCGCTGAATTACGCGATGCGTTCCTCAACGTTCCATCGGATATCGGGTGCATCTTGTTGTCAGGTTCTGGCGGGGCATTTTGTAGCGGCATCGACCTAAAAATCGCTGGTGCTGACCTGAAGAATGAACCATTGACCGCGTGGGTTGAAGTGCATGCTGCCATGTACAAGTGTCGCGTGCCGGTGGTTGTTGCTCTCGAGCGATATGCAATCAATGCCGGAGCAGCTCTTGCTTTGGCGGCAAATGTTGTTGTGGCTGGCGAATCCTCTTTCCTACAAGTAGGTGAAATTGCAATGGGAGTAGCAGCGCCAATGTGTCAAGCCTGGTTACATCTGAAACATTCGCAATCAGTTGCAGACCGCGTTGTTTTGGTTGGCGATCGTATTGTGGGCGCTGACATGGTTTCACTTGGCCTGGTTTCGGAAGTAGTAGCCGACAGCGAAGTACTGAATCGCTCACGAATTGTTGCGGACCACATTGCGTCTCACCCGCAACGTGGTCGAGACGGAATCACTCGCACATGGGATACCTTGCGTGGTCGTATTGATAATCCTGACGAATGGTTTGCAAACCTCATTAAAAAGTTCTGACGTCAGCTGCACGAATTTTCTTATGTCAGGCGAGTGACGTTGATGTTTGGCCGTTCTGGAACTGCAACGGATTGTGTTGGCCAGCCAAGGTAGATAATGCACATCACATGATCTGTGGGCTTCATCGAACACAAAGTGGTGATGGCGTTATTGGCGCCCTTTGCTGGTGACCCCCACAATGCTGCTAGCCCAAATGATTCCGCCATCAACAAAATGTTTTGAACACCAGCAGCAACTGCATACTTGTTCTCTTCGGTCTCATTCGGCGTTGCGCCTTCGGCAGCAGCAACGACAATGGTCACTGGTGATCGCATGAATTTGCCGCGTGTTTTTGTGACTTTCATTTCGTCATCGCCATGAGCTGCCATTGCATCAGCGATTGTGTCGCCAAGAGTTCTTCTGGAGTTGCCGGTAATGATGGCGACTCTCAGTGGCCACGTGCGTTTGTGATTAGGTGCCCATTGTGCAGAATTCACAATGCGGTCTACTACAGCAGGGTCAACTTCTTTAGATGCATCAATCAGCAAATTACTGCGACGTGCCGAAATGAGATTTTCTAGTTCCTCAGGTGTCATTAGTTCTTATGCAGGTCAGCGTTGAGGCCGCCCCATGAACCGGAGCGAGCGATGACTTCAACTGCGCCAGTTAATGAATTGCGGCGGAACAGCAAGTTCGACTGACCAGATAGAAGTTTTGCTTTTACTTTTGAACCTGAAGGGTCTATGACAACGGTGCCAGCAGTGACATAGAGGCCTGCTTCCACGATGCAGTCATCACCAAGGCTGATGCCAATGCCAGCGTTTGCGCCAAGAAGACAACGTTCGCCAATAGTGACCATTTCTTTTCCGCCACCAGAGAGTGTTCCCATAATTGATGCGCCACCACCAATGTCTGAACCATCACCAACGATTACGCCAGCAGAGATGCGGCCTTCCACCATTGATGCACCCAATGTTCCGGCATTGAAATTGCAGAAACCTTCGTGCATCACTGTGGTGCCTGGTGCAAGGTGTGCACCGAGGCGCACGCGACTTGCGTCTGCAATGCGAACACCTGACGGAACTACGTAGTCGGTCATTCGTGGGAACTTGTCAACGCCATGCACGACAAGATGCTCGCCACGTTGTGCGAGGTTCCATGCGACTGATTCCAGCGCCTCAACAGCAACCGGGCCACGTGAAGTCCATGCAACGTTTTGCAATAGTCCGAATGCGCCGTCAAGGTTGATGGTGCGCGGCTTGACAAAGCGCTGCGACAATAAGTTGAGACGCAAGTACACGTCTGCTGCACTAGTTGGTGCAGCAGATAT
>CALPPK020000272.1 GCA_943325435.2 Bifidobacterium breve | reverse complement strand
GGTGGGTCGTTGTGAAGCCAGGCTTCCAATTGGTCGACGACAGGCCCCAACTTGTTTTCGCGTGCCCACGATGCGATGTTTTGTTGTAGCGGATCACGGGGATGAGCGCGAACGTACTGAGTAATAGAAAATGCAACAACCAAGAGAAATACTGCGGCGAGACCGCCAATAACACGGAGAAATAAGCGTCGTGTCATGCAAATACAGGATATGCGTAGTAGCTAGGAAGCACTGCCCTTATCTCGCAAATGCCTACCGATATAGGCAACGACAACCTGTTGGGTCTCGTCATCGAAATATAGGTGGATACGAACTAAATGAGTTTTGCGGCCGCGACGAAGATGTGCTTCTGCGCGAACGGTTCGCCCGCGCCAGTCGATTAGGTAGTCCTCTTCGTATTTCTGACGAGCTGTCACTGAAATTGCCGGCACGAAGTCAAGACCCATTTGGCGGCATGCCAGTTTGATACTGGTACCAGTGATTTCCCCTGACATCCATGCGCGAGCCACTTCGTTCAGGCGCACTAAGTCCTGCAACACACTGACTGGCTCTGGTCCCTCTAGTCCTTCGCCAGACTCGATTGCTCTGTCATGAAAAACCAGGAACGGGCAATGTAAACGGGCTAGACGTAGCGCTTCTGTCATTGATGGAACAGCACGAACTTGAGCCGTGTTTCCTGCTTGAGTTTCAAGCGACACATTACGAAGGATCAATTCATCTAGTTGACCACCTTTTCGTTCCAACTGGGTGCGTTGTTCCGATAACAAACGGTCAGCGTCAGCAAGTGCAGCTTCAAGTTCGTCAACAGAGGCCTCTAGTTGCTCGATGTGAAGAGCCTGTTCTTCGTTTTCAATTTCTTCATCTTGTTGTTCCCGTACTGGAAGATCAGTGATTTCGAAATCTCGCCGAGGTGGAGGCGGTACACGCGGTGCAGCCACGGACCGTGCTGCTGTGTCTATGACTAGTCGAATTATTCGGTGTTGTTCACGTATTTCATATGCTGCGGGCAACTCACGTCGTCTCGTTATGTCAGGTTCAGTGTTTCCTGCCCACTGAACAATGATGCAACCAGGACCAATCAGTGAGTAGCCGACTAGTTCTGTGAACCCCTTTAGGGCTGCTGCGTTTGTTATTTGAAAAACATGAGCTAATCCGACAAGAGGTCCCGCACCAATTGCAACGAGTGGTGGCGTACGCCGTTCGAAGTCAATGATTTCCACAATCGCCGGAAGGCGACGACCGGGCGCCAGAATAAATGCTGCAACTTCTTGGCCACCTAATTCAGTGTCAACCAAAGTTGCTGCATCTGTGATGTATCTGTTTGCATCTTCTGACGGAACAACGCGTAAGGCCGTACGCACCAGCTGCACAACACGTGGCGGCAACATTGGTGGCGTATACGGCACGACTTTGGCTGTACTAGGGGTTGACACAATTCGTACGTCGAATGTCAGTACGTCTGCCAACAACACAACACTGATTGTCAGAGTTTCAACGTGAGTACTTCCTGGCGCACTTTCAGTAATGGTGAGACGAAAGACCGGATCATCAGACGAATGCCGCGTACGCACCGTTGTGCCTGGGCCATATGAATCAATCGGGTAGTGCGCAACGAGCCAATCGTCAACGACATCAATGAGTGCAATGCGTTGTGAATTACTGCAATCACGTGTTGTTAGAGATAGTGCGTACGTCGTAATCATCGACGACTCGAATGGCTACAAAGAGAACTAGCGGTACGGGGTGAGCGCATCGTGAACGAGCGACAAGAGGGAAGTAACCGTGGCTGCGTCATCAGGATCGAGTGTAAGCAAACGGTCAAAGGCAGAGGACTCAAAGTCAATAGCGGGGTGCAACTGGTAGCGCTGATGGGCGGGAAGCGGCGGTTCTGGGGTCTCAAGCCGGGCTGTCCCTGGCGATTCGCGGTCAATCCAGCATTGGGCGGCCGAGCCCAGGGCCTGAATTGTCCAGCCCGTTTCCAGGTGTACAGACCAAGGTCCAGCCGGTTCGCTGGGAAGGCTGATGGCATCGGGTGCGTGGGTAACAGGCACTTGCATTCGCATGATTGGCCCCGAGTGGTCGCGATGATTCACCTCAGCAACCACGGTGTCGTGAGCAACTGGCAGAACCATGGGGTCGTCTTGCATTCGAGCAGAAGCGTTGTATTGAGTAGGTGTCACAACTTCCCAAACCCACGGGCGGCCACCAGTATCAATAACGGGAACATTCATGCCCACCCAAGCAACATCAAGGCCAGGCATAGTGACGCGGCGCCATACAAGAGACTCTGGGTGTTCGGCGAGTGATCGTCTCACCCCATCTACAAACGTATGCACGAGTGTTCATGTTGGTGTGAAATGGCCCGAGAATGGTGGATACCCCCGCGAATGCGAGACTTGAGTCATGCCAATGTTTGAGTCCAGTGACATCTCGATCAACTATCAGATCACCGGTGCTGGTCCTCGAGTGATGTTTTTCAATGGGTCAGGCGCAACATTGCAGTCCACTGAACTTCTTCTTCGTTCGCTTTCGAAAGAGTGTGAAGTGCTTGCTCATGATCAAAGAGGCCTTGGTCTTACTTCCATACCTGAAGGCCCGTACACCATGGCGCAATATGCCGCAGATGCCGCCGCACTTCTTGACCATGTGGGTTGGAACACATGTGCAGTTGTTGGAATCAGTTTTGGTGGCATGGTTGCACAAGAGTTTGCGGTGACATTCCTTGAACGTGTCGAGAGGTTGGCTTTATTGTGCACGTCAACAGGGGGAGCCGGCGGTTCGTCGTATCCGTTGCATGAACTAGCTGCTTTGTCTGCAGAAGAACGAACCGAAAAAATGGCGACATTAAGTGACACCCGATTTACTCCTGAATGGTTGGCATCTCACCCAGCTGATGCGCAAATGATGAGTATGAGAAATGACCAAGCCGCGAAGCCTGCTGATGTGATTCGAGGTGAACGCCTACAACTTGCTGCTCGTATTGGGCATGATGTGGCGAATCGTTTGCACGCTGTTACTTGTCCGACATTTGTTACTGCTGGAAAGTTTGACGGAATTGCACCGCCTGTTAACTCAGAGGCCATTGTTGAGCGCATTTCAGATGCAACGCTGTCGTTGTATGAAGGAGGGCACATGTTCATAGCCCAAGACCCCGCTGCTATTCGTGAAATTCGTACATTCCTTTCAACCGGTGTTCGTCCAGGAAGTAATTAGGTCTGTATGACAATGAATGTTCTTCTGATCACACTTGACCAATTTCGCGGTGATTGCTTGTCAATTGCTGGTCACCCAGTTGTAAAAACACCCAACCTTGATCGTCTGTGCGAGCGTGGCGTTCGGTTATCACGCCACTACAGCCAGGCATCGCCGTGTGCACCAGGCCGAGCCTCTCTGTATACGGGCATGTACCAAATGAATCATCGTGTTGTTGCAAACGGAACACCTCTCGACGAAGGGTTCGACAACATTGCACTTGC
>CALPPK020000271.1 GCA_943325435.2 Bifidobacterium breve | reverse complement strand
TTACCGTTGCCGATGGTTCACAAGTTGTTGTCAGCGGACATCCAGCGGAACGTGGAACCTTTGACTATTTCGTTGCAGCAATGGAACAACCTCACCTGGTGAACGATCCTCGCTTCACTGATATTCCTGAACGACTCGAAAACTTTGCGGCACTCATGGACTTGTTGCGCGCATGGGCACTCACCGTTCCCGACACCGACGAAATAGAACGGCGCTTGGCAAAGAATCAATTGGCGGTTGGTCGACTGCGCAGTGTTGCTGAAGTTGCAGCTACCGATTGGGCTGCCGAACGTAATGCGATTATTGATGTGAGCGACAGAGGCAACTCAACGGTGCGCATCCCAAACAGTCCATGGCATTTTTCGGGATCGGATACCACCACACAAGGCATCGTGAAATACCGCGGCGAAGACAACCACCATGTGTTTCACGACATTGCCGGCATCGACATGGCAGAAATTACTCGGTGTGAATTAACTGGGGTATTGCTTAGTCGCGGGCCATCTGCTCGCTAATTAGCGACCTGAGTGGCCAAAGCCGCCGCCACGATCGAACCCACCTAGTTCAGTTACTTCGGTCCATGTCACATTGTCATAACGCGAAATAATCAACTGCGCCACGCGGTCTCCGCGTTTCACTTCATAATCATGTTCAGGATCGGTGTTGATCATGACCACTTTCAATTCACCTCGATAACCGCTATCAATAATTCCGGGTGTGTTCACCAATGTGATGCCGTGTTTCAATGCAAGACCACTGCGCGGAACAGCAAGACCCATGTATCCGTGTGGAATTGCCACTGCAACACCAGTTGGCATCAGCAACCTGCCACCGCGTGCAGGAATTACTGCGTCTTCGCGCGCGTACAAGTCGAGCCCAGCATCACCAAGATGTGCTGGTACTGGCAACGGCAAATCAGGATCTAACCGTTGGATCTGGACACCAATCTCGCTTTTAGACATTGCATGAGATTACGCCTAGATTGCATGGCGTGCTGGTGTGGATGGACCTCGAAATGACAGGCT
The DNA here is from genome assembly GCA_943325435.2 of Bifidobacterium breve. Next base: position 2,453 of record CALPPK020000271.1, on the reverse strand, counting down.
TAGAGCCTGAAACCGACGTCATCGTGGAAATAGCCACACTCATTACAGACGACGACCTGAACATCATCGCCGAAGGCCCTGATCTGGTGATTCATCAGTCAGACGAGGTATTGGCTCGCATGAACCAAATTGTGGTCGACATGCACACAAAGTCAGGTTTGCTTGAAGCCATCAAATCCAGCACGATCACGCTGGAAGAAGCTGGCGCGGCAACGCTTGAATTCATTCGTCAACACATTCCGGAGGCACGCACTATTCCATTGTGTGGAAACTCCATCGGTACCGATCGTCGCTTCCTCGCGAAGTATCTTCCCGAGATCGAAAATTATTTGCATTACCGATCAGTTGATGTGTCAACAATTAAGGAACTCGCTCGTCGCTGGTATCCAAAACTTGGTTCTGATCGTCCGAACAAGGGTGGAACGCATCGAGCATTAGACGACATTCGCGCGAGTGTGAATGAGTTGGCGTTTTACCGTGAGCGTGTGTTCACTCCGTTAAAACCTGAGTAACGCCACTACTGTGGACAGCGATGTCCAAGCCAGCGTTCACCAAGCAGGAACAAGTTCCGGCAACGGATGAAATCACCGAAGTCGCTGCGGGCATCTACCGAACCCAATTGCCCATCGATATGCCTGGCCTTGGCCACGTGAATATGTACGTGCTGGAAGACGAACGTGGCGTTGCCGTCGTCGACCCCGGACTGCCTGGAAAGGCCAACTGGAAGGCCATAAACGCCCGTTTACAGGCCTTAGGAGTGCCTCTGAAGCGCGTCCACTCCATTGTGGTCACCCATAGCCATCCCGACCATTTCGGGGGTGCCGCCCGCCTTCGGGCTGCCACGGGAGCCGACATCATTACCCACCAAAGCTTCCGCCTGTGGTTCGATCCAAACGAACCCGACGATGTGGATGTGGAAATTGCTGCACGCCACAAACGAGGAGCAGGTGAAACACCATGGGGTGGGCCTGGATACCAATTGCCTTTGCGTCGCAAAATGTATTACAACGCATTTCGCGTATTGCCTCAACTGTTTAAAGTTCCACAACCCACTGTGCGACTTGCTGAAGGCGAATACATTTCGCTTGCACGACGTAAGTGGATGGCCATTCACACTCCTGGCCACACCGAAGATCACTTGTGTTTATTCGATGCAGACACTGGCGTCATGTTGTGTGGCGATCATGTGTTGCCAACCATTACTCCACACATTTCTGGCATGAGCAAATACCCCGATCCGCTTGAGGGTTTCTTCAACTCACTCGACAAGGTTGGTGCCTTTGGATCACAAGTTGGTATCTGCTTGCCTGCGCATGGAAAACCTTTTGCCGACATAGCAACACGGTGCGAGCAAATCAAAGAACACCATCAAGGTCGACTCGAAAAGTTGCGCACTTCTGCAGCGGAACTGGACCGACCAGCAACGGTTACTGAATTTTCTGGTCACTTGTTTTCGCCACGTGCACAAGGCACCATGGCCGACAGCGAAACCTTTGCGCACCTCGAACACTTGCGTATTGCTGGTGAATTTTCGTACACCGTTCGCGATGGTGTTCGCGAATACGTTCGCGTTTCGTAGTTACTGAGGCAACTTCACCAGTTGCGTCACTGCAGCAATTGCGTCGCTGCCAAGAACATGGCGAATGATTACACGCTTATCAAGGTGTTGCGTCACCAAGCGAATGTCATTGCCTGGGTCTACCGAAAGATGATGCTCAACCACCGCATGCATTGGCGCGCGAAGCTCGCCGTGCTTTGACAAATACTCTTCAGCAGCAATCCAGTACGAAGCGTTGTTCATGTGCCCAACTGCATCCATGTCGGCAAACCGAACTGGCCAAGACTCACTCGTTGCATCACATTCAGTCAATTCGGGCAGAGACTTTCCGACAACAAAATTAGAGCGCACTTTTCTTCCGCCGCTTGACTCTGCAATTAAGGGAATAAATCCTTCAGGAAGTGGCTCTGGCTTCAGAGTCTGCATATTCACGTGCACCCACAACGCTGCGGTTTCAATGTGAGCGCCATCTGCGCCAACAATCTGTGTTCGGCGTTCCGCCCAATGCGACCCGTAGCCACCGCACCACGTAGTGAGCGAAATATCGGTCATGTATGTAGGAAATTGATAGACCCACATCTCGGTGCGGCGCACCACCCAACCATGTATGTCTGGGTAATTGCCGTCCACTGCATCGTCGTTAGCGATGTCTTGCAAATACCGAGCAGTGGCATCTAGGCGAAGTCGACCTTTCGGGGTGACATCTCCCAATCGCACACGACGACTGGTGGAAAACGTCCTGCCCACCTGCGGCAAAGGTACGGGTTCTTGAGGCCTCCACATGCTCTCTGACCCTATCCAGCATTGGACTTGGTGGCACTTGCGTTAAATCGCTTGCTATTTGCAATTTGGCATGATTGGCTACAAGTCCATGTTGTTACGCAATCTCGCTTCA
>CALPPK020000270.1 GCA_943325435.2 Bifidobacterium breve | reverse complement strand
TCAACAAGTGCAGTTGCAAGAATCGTGAGTGATCCGCCTTCTTCAATGTTTCGCGCAGCACCGAAGAACTTCTTTGGTGGGTACAACGCACCAGCGTCGATACCGCCGGACATGACACGACCAGTTGCAGGAGCTGCCAAGTTGTACGCACGAGACAAACGTGTAATTCCGTCGAGGATGATGACAACGTCTTCACCCATTTCAACCATGCGCTTTGCTTTTTCGCTCACCATTTCGGCGATGTGCGTGTGCTCATCACTTGGGCGGTCGAAAGTTGACGCAACTACTTCACCCTTAACGGTGCGGCGCATGTCTGTTACTTCTTCTGGACGTTCGTCGATGAGCAACACGATGAGCTTTACTTCAGGGTTGTTCTTCTCAATTGACGCTGCAATGGTTTTCATCACTGTGGTCTTACCGGCCTTCGGTGGCGACACGATGATTCCGCGCTGACCTTTACCAATTGGCGCAATGAGGTCAATAATGCGAGCAGTCATGTTTGTCGGATCACTTGGATCTTCCATACGCAACTTCGAATCTGGGAACAATGCAGTGAGATCTTCGAAACGAGGACGGTGACGTGCCTTCTCTGGGTCTTGTCCGTTGATTGTGTAAATCTCCAACATTGCTGGGTTCTTTTCGTTACGACCAGCAGGACGTGACAAACCAGACACATGATCGCCCTTACGCAAACCAAATTGGCGTGTGAGCTTCACTGGAATATATGCATCTTCACGTGTTGGCATGTAACCACCAATGCGCAAGAAGCCGTAGCCCTCATCGCGCAAGTCAAGGTAACCCTCTACTTTTACTGGCTCTGTACTAATCGGTTCATTGCTGCCGTCGTCACGTGATTCAAAACGATCTTCGCCCTGTGGACCTTCATCGCGACCATTGCGTCCACGACGTCGACGGCTATTACGTCCGCCACGTGCGTCCCAATCGCCTTCGCCTTGTTGACGAGGGCCTTGATTTGGATTCTGTTGGCGGTTGCCTTGGCCTTGCTGGCGCTGACCTTGATTCTGATTTTGTTGACGTGGTCCGCGTTCAGACCGATCGCCACGATCTCCGCGATCATTGCGTTGACCGCGACCTTGTCCGGCGCCTTGTTGCTTGAGTTCACCAGTGCGACCTTCATGCTGGGCCAATTCAATTTCCCATTCAGCTAAAGGCTCACCATCGGCACCGACATAAACAATCGGTTCTGCAGATTCGTTTGATGATTGCTCACCGCGAGGCGCACGATCTCCACGATCATTGCGGGCACCACGGGCTGGACGTTCGTCGTCAGAATCAGACTCTTCAGCTGGCTCTTCATTACGAGGCGCACGCCCGCGAGGGGCTGGCGCTGCTGCTGGCGCATCGTTGGCGCCAGTTTTTTCCAGAATCTTGTCGACCAATGTGGCTTTTGAATCGCGGACACCAGCTTTTACGCCGAGTGCACCGGCAATTGCCATCAACTGATCTTTGTCCTTGGATTCAAGGGCGGATTTCTCAAGAGCTTCTGCAGCCATGATTTCCTGCTTTCGTTCAACCGTTCCACGGTTAGATAAGGGTTTGGGCGCACCGACAAAAAGATTGAAGGAACTACCTCATCTCGACCCCCCAAAGACTTGGGCGGGGAGAACTCGGACACCCGAGCGACCTTCACCCTAGCGGGACACGTCCCCGACAACAACGATGCCAGACACCTTGGCGTGCCTCACTGGTACGGTCAGATTCATGAAACTCGGTCCTGGCCTTACCTTCTCGTGGAAACGAGCCCTCGGCGTCACCGCCGCAAAACGCAAGGTATCGCGCGCAACGGGAATCCCCCTCTCCCGTACAGGTCGCCGAAACAAGTTGGGCAAATTCTTAGGAATGAAATAATGCGAGCCCGTCCTGTAGCAGTGGTCATCGCTTCCCTATTTCTCTTTACGTCGTGTGGTGGCTCCGATAATTCATCCACCGCTTCAACTGATGTTTCTCAGACCGGTTCGGGAAAAGTAAACCCAAAATATGCAGAGTTCTGCGCAGCATCTTCACAGTTGAATGCAGCCATGTCAGGCCCGCACGGTGAAAACCCTGCAGCCATAACCGATCCAAAAGAGATGAAAATCGCATGGGACAACATCACTAAATTATCTATTGAGTTACAAGCAGCTGCACCAAAAAATTTGAAGAAAGATGCCGACACAATGATTGAAAGCATTGTGTCCATGAACAAAATATTCAAAGAAAACAAATATGAGCTACTCGTCATTGCGAAGAAGCCAACTGTGCGCGATGCGTTAACAAAGATTGCATCAAACCCAGAAGTCACCGAAGCATCAGCTCGTTTTAATACGTTCCTAACGCAGAATTGCGGCGTGTAACTAGTTACTTCGCTTGCGCAGCAACAAAGTCTTCAACCGTCGCCAAATCATTTGGCAACTGCACAGTGAACTCAGGCAAGTCGAACAAATTCGACAAATGCTCTGGCAACCCAGGTCGCACCCCAGTTGCACGTTCTACCGCATCGGGAAACTTCGCCGGATGAGCCGTAGCCATTGTCAACATTGGCACGCCATCTTCGGCAAACTCACGCGCAACTTTCACACCAACAGCCGTATGAGGATCAATCAACATGTCGAAGTCTTCGTAGACAGACCGGATGGTTGCAAGAGTGTCGTGATCTGTTGCACGTGACGCACGGAATGTTGGTGCAATCCATTGTTCATACTGGTCAGGCTCTACAGATAATCCTTTGTCGCGGAAACGAGTGAGCTGTTCAGCAGTTACCGCCCCATCGCGGTCATTCATCTCAAACAACAAACGTTCAAAGTTTGATGACACCTGAATGTCCATGCTGGGGCTCAACGTAGGGTGCACACCCGTTATGGCCATTGATTGCGATGCAAAAAAGCGAGTCAGAATGTCGTTCTCATTCGAAGCAACAATGAGGCGGCGAATCGGTGCACCCATCTGCTTTGCAATCCATCCACTGAGGACATTGCCAAAGTTGCCGGTTGGTACCGTGACATCAATAGGCCCGCCCATTTTGCGCGTGGCTTCAAAGTAGTAGACAACCTGAGCCATTACACGTGCCCAGTTAATGCTGTTTACTGCAGACAAATTGTGCTTTTCACGGAATGGTGCATCGTTGAACATGGCCTTCACTAAATCTTGGCAATCATCAAACGTTCCATCGATCGCAACAGTGCGCACGTTCGGAGAATCAACCGTGGTCATTTGTTTACGCTGAACGTCACTGACTCGGCCGTGCGGATACAAAATGATGATGTTGATATTTGCGCAATTCTTCACACCATCAATTGCGGCACTTCCGGTGTCGCCACTTGTGGCGCCGACAATGGTGACCTTTTCATTGCGTTGCGTGAGGATGTGGTCGAACAATTGACCGAGCAATTGCAATGCGACATCTTTGAATGCAAGCGTTGGTCCGTGGAACAGCTCCATGAGGTGATGACCTGACTCAAGCGGCACAATTGGCACAACGTCTGG
>CALPPK020000269.1 GCA_943325435.2 Bifidobacterium breve | reverse complement strand
TCGTCAGATTTGTCTGCCACTATGCAGAGCGCGGAGCTCGCAGCGCGCGCAGTTGCGCCTGGCATCGATGTTCGCATCGTCGATAGTCGTAATGCCTCAATGGGCCTTGGCCTAACAGTTTTAGCCTGCGCGGAATTGGCAAAGACCGGAGCTTCAGCAGACGAAGTTGTTGCTCGTGCACAATCAGTCATTCCTCGCACCCGCGTGTTTGCGGCTCTCGACACTCTCGACAACTTGAAAAAGGGTGGCCGTATCGGTGGAGCAAAGGCCATGCTCGCAACCGTCATGTCAATCAAGCCGTTGATCTCAATCACAAATGGTCTCGTCGAAGAAGCTGGCAAACAGCGCACTCGATCAAAAGCACTTGCTCACCTCGTTGATATTTTGCGCAACCAAGAAGTTCCCATCGAGCGACTCGCAGTTCTGAATGCACAATGTGCGGACATCGACGCATTTGTTGCAATGGTGAAAGAGGTCTACACCGGCGAAATTATTGTCGGTGACATCGGTGCAGTCATCGGTACTCACGCCGGTCAAGGAACAATCGGAATCGTTTTTCTCCTTTCTGCATAAGGGGTATACCCCGCTTAGGGGGTGATTCAGAAGTAGCGTTTGCTCCCAGTAATGGCTGCAGCACGACACTCCGATGACCTCATAGGTAATAGGTACCGTCTTGAGAGCACCATTGCCTCTGGTGGCATGGCCGACGTGTGGCGTGCAACCGACTTACAACTAGGTCGTTTAGTTGCCGTAAAACTCTTGCGCGCGAGTGTTGTTGATGATCCAATCGTCACTGAAAGATTCCGTCGCGAAGCTCGCGCACTTGCGCGACTGACACATCCGAACATTGTTCCGGTGTATGACTGTGTTGAAGAAGACGGTCAAGTCGCGTTAATCATGCGGCTCATCGAGGGTAAGTCGTTACGCGAATTACTTGATGAAGCAAATGACTCAGACCAAGCGGGAATGCTCAGCGTTCATCTCACCGTGCATATTGGCCGCGCAATTGCAGCTGCACTTTCGAAAGCACATGCAGAAAACATCGTGCATCGCGACATCAAGCCAGGCAACATTCTCATCATGCAACAGGGCGAAGTGTTGCTGACAGATTTTGGTATCGCTAAACCGCTAAAGAGTTCAAAAGAAGACGGAACTGACCTCACTCGTGTTGACATCATGATGGGTACTGCAAAGTATTTGTCACCAGAACAAGTGCAAGGGCGCGATTTAGACGGCCGTGCGGATATGTACTCACTGGGCCTTGTTTTGTACGAATGCCTAGCTGGGCATGCTCCTTTTAAGGAAGACAACGACCAGGCAACTGCTGTTGCGCGCTTACAACGTGACCCAACTCCACTCACCGGGATCCGTTCTGATGTACCAAGCAACGTCATCGCAGTCATCAACAAGATGCTGCGCCGCAAACCTGAACACCGATACGCCGACTGCAACGAAGTTGCACAAGCTCTTGAATCGGCAATCAAAAATGTGCACGATGCAATGACACCAGTCGATGGTTTGTCACCGACAATGAGCGCACCAACAACTGCGCGACCACGTCCGGTACTTAATGACCCATTGATGCCAAAGAAGCAACCGCGTTCACTTTCGATAGTAGAAAATGAAGATACGCCCGCAAGACCCGTTGTCAAGAAAGAAGTAACGCCGCGCGGAATTGTGCGCACAGATAGTTCATTGCCGCGCTCACAACAAACATCGACAAAACGAAATTACATTCCTATTGCGTTGCTGCTTGTCGCTGCACTAGTGATGTCAGTGATGTTGTGGCGCGGATTACAAAATACAAAATCGGCTCCAGGTGTTGCACCTGTCGTCGTAAATGACATTGTCGTTGGTCCCGTCTCGGTAGTTGGCATGCGAAGTTATGACCCCAATGGTGACGATGGGCAAGAGAACGAAGCGATGATTCCGAACCTTACCGACAACAATCCGGCCACCTCGTGGACAACTGTGTGTTACGGAAACCAATATTTCGGTTCTAAAGGCGGGGTCGGAGTAATCGTGCAGTTATCTGGAATCGGTATCGGATCCCTGGCCGCGACATTCGGAACTGCCCCTTGGAACGCCGAAGTCTTCGTCTCGACAAGTGAAGCAGTCCCAATAACGCTTGATGGCTGGGGCCTTCGCGTTGCAGATTCAAATGGCGCACAACCAGGTGCCGCAAAGTTCGAAGTTGCAGCGCCGGCTCGAAATGTTCTGCTTCTTATGCGTGAAGCTGGCCGAAGCACCTCGTGCAGTAACAACAATCCCTTTAAGGGCATGCTGTCTGACCTTTCGTTCACATCAGGGAAATAACACCCTCCAACAACTAACTAAGGTGTTGGCATCACGGACGTTGATGATTCCCTTCTCGTTCGTCGAGCCAAGCGTGGCGACCAAATCGCTATTGATGCCCTGTTGCGCATCCACTACGACACGGTGCGCGCAATCTGTCACCGCATTGTCATCAATAAGTCAGATGCTGAAGATGCCACCCAAATGGCACTGATCTCCATAGTTCGCGCACTTCCCTCTTTCGACGGTCGTTCCAAATTTTCCACCTGGATCTATCGCATTGCCACAAACGCAGCCCTTGATGAAGTGCGTCGCATCCAACGTCGGCCCCTTCCTACTGACAAAGAGTCGGTCTATGACTCGCCAACTGGCGACCAAACCGGTGCTGTTGATGCCCAGATGGATGTCTCTGCTGCCCTTGCCCAACTGCCAGAGGAATACCGCACCGCCGTTGTTCTTCGCCACGTTGCAGACCTTGATTATGAGGAAATCGCTGCAATTCAAGGGGTTCCTGTCGGAACTGTTCGTTCTCGGCTGGCTCGGGGCCGCGCACAATTAGCTGAAATTCTGGGGAACCAAAATGCTCATTCAGATCGTCAGACAAAGGCCACCACTGCGCCGCCCGAAGGGAGTGCCCCATGAACGATGATGAACTTGACCCAGAGGTTCTGGCTGCCCTTCGCAATGTGACGCCGGCATCTGATGCCGTGCGCAAACAACACATCGCAGCCGCCCTTGCCGAATCATCACCAGTCTCCTCTCGCTCTCGAGTCAAATGGCTCAGTGCGGCGGCGGCAATCATCGTCCTCATCGTTGGTGGCAATGCTCTCTACGCTGCACTTTCCCCATCAAGTGACACGCCCACAGTTGCAGCCGCGCCCAACATCTCAGTCACCACCACGGTGCCGGTCAAAGGTTCTGCATGTGGGGCCGGACTAGCTGACTACACAATCGTTGGTACCTACTCATCTGCGGGCTCCGTGCGAGAAGTGTGGAGTTCTGCTCGAGACCTCGTGGTTGTTGACCCATCTTCGTGTGCCGTTATCGCTAGTTACCCACTACCTACAGGGCCGTAAGCCCGCAGTCCTACTTGGTGTCGCCGTTAGGCTGAACCCATGGTGTCAAACCCTCTGACCGATCCTGAATGGGCGGACCGCTCTGTCGATTTCATCGACCGCGTCGTCAGCACCAT
>CALPPK020000268.1 GCA_943325435.2 Bifidobacterium breve | reverse complement strand
CTTTGCGTGGCATAGCGCCGACAAGGAATGCAGCGTCAATATCGCCAAATGCAGTTTCTGCATTGTCGGTGCAAACGACACCAGCAAGAAGTGGGAATGCGCAGTCATCAAGTTCCATGCGAACACCTTCTAATGCCCCAAGTGCAGGAGTGATTTCCAACAGTTGAAGGATGACGGGCTGGTGAGGACCGAAAACTGCGCCTGAAGCGATACGGAAAAGGAGGCTGTAGCCAATTTGGCCGGCTGCGCCGGTAACGGCAATACGAACTGGTGATGTCATGTCTCTCAGCGTAGGCAATTTGGGGTACATGTTCCCAATGGAAGCGCCGTATTGGGCGCAGAATTACCTGCCAATGGCCTGCAGAATCAGAGCCACGTAGTTGTCCTGCCCCAGTGCATTGGGGTGAATGCCGTCCGAATTGAACCATTCAGGATGCGGCTTCGACAATGTGTACCAATCAAGGATCGACACGTTCGAATGCGTGGCCGGAAGATTATTGATGACAGCGTTATTCAATTTTTCTGAAGCGCGGCCTGGCACTCGCATCGTAAGAATAACCACACGCTTCACGTCTGCAAGCGGCTTAAGAATTCGCTCATACGTTGCGGCCTTCGTAATGCCATTTGTACCTAAATGAATGACAACGGTGTCACCCAGTTCGTTAACAGATTTGTAGTAATTGAAAATCTGCACTGCATCAATAACTTGCCTATTCTTTGTCGCATCAACTGTGATGCCATAGGACTTCAACTTCTTTGCTGATCCCAACATCACTGAATCTCCCACTGCAAACACATCCATCTTTCCGCGAGGCAAAGTGGTTGTGGGACCTAATGGAACTGTCGTGGTTCCTGTACCGATTGTCGTAGTCGTGATACGAGTGATTGCGCCTTCGTTTTCATTGAGACCAGCAGTGATGTCATCTGGCATCACGCGTGCACCTGCCATGCTGACCACGCTGAAAACAGGGACAACAGCCAAAGTTCCAAGCACAATTCCCAATGGACCACGAATGGTGCCGCCACGTGCGCGCCACGAACGATAAGAGGCCAATGCATTGCCCGTGCGAATAGGTGTTTCAATGAATCGGTACGACGCTTCAGTGATGACGATCGTTATGGCCATCAACGCAACAAACTCGCGTACGTCTAACGAATTTCCTGCAGCCTTGCGATACGCCTGAAAGATTGTCCAGTGGTACAGGTACAGGCCGTATGAGCGCTTGCCAATCCACACCAACAGTGGTGTACCGATGACGTACTTACCCAACCGAGAGCGAGGATGCGTCACGGTGGCAATTGCAACAACAGTGGCAATTCCGACAGCAATGAAACCACCGCGATACAACAAGTCGTATCCCGTCATACCCACATCGGCAACATCAACTACTTCACGAAACTTCCAACACATGAAGCCAAGTGCAACCAGGGCAAGTACTCCCGCAACGTCAAGCCCATTCGCGTTTGAACCAGCGCGACCTCGACGCAATGCCCACGGCCTCCACATTGTGGCTAGCGCCGCACCAAGCAATAACCCACTGGCACGGGTAATGGTACCGAGGTACAGGAAATCGATGCGAACAACGCGACGTCCAAAAATTGACATGTACTGCTCTGGAGTGTTTGCAAACGTGTCGATGGGGCCAGTGCGATAAATCATCGCTGTTGCTACGGCAATAGCAACAGCTAATGCTGTAAAGACCAGGCCAAGAATTGGCAGTGTCTTTGGTCTGATTCGACGAAGCAGGACGAACATAACGAGCGGCCACACGATGTAGTACTGCTCTTCAACTGCAAGAGACCACAAATGTCGGAGCGGTGCAAAAGCGAAAGCAGACGTATACGACGAGCCGCTCCAAATTTGGAACCAGTTCGAGACATACAGAAATCCACCGATGACATCGCCACGCAACATTCCAAGACGATCGCGATCAAACAGGGCGCAGTACACAATGGTTCCGAGCAACAACGTAAACAAGGCCGGCAAGAGTCGCCTAGCTCGACGCATCCAGAAATTTCCAAGCGACACGGTGCCAGAACGTTCACGTTCGGCAATCAGAAGCAACGTAATCAGGTAGCCAGAGATAACAAAGAACACCTCGACACCAAGGAAACCACCACCTAACCATTGATGATTGGCGTGATACACAATCACTGCAATAACTGCGAGGGCTCGCAAGCCATCAAGTGCAGGAACATATGGAACAACAGGTCCTCTGCGTGTTCCCCATGCAGGCGTTCCGCCTAACTGTGCCGATTGATCGTTCTGATTACTCATGAAAGAAAAAGGTCATGCGACCGGAAGACCCAGTTGGGCGTATATCTCCCGTGTAGCGGTTGATTTGTTCAGAGTGTAAAAGTGAAGCCCAGGCGCACCCGCAGACAACAATTGTGCGCACAATTCTGTTGCAGCTTCTACTCCGATTCGACGCACGTCTTCTGGCGATGTTCCGGATTCAAGACGGTCACGCAACCAGCCTGGAAACACCGCACCTGATAATTCAGCCATGCGTTCGACCTGGGCGATATTGGTACACGGCATGATTCCGGGAACAACAGGTTTGGTGACTCCGAGGTCTGCCAAGTCATTAACCAGCGACAAATAGTGATCAACATCAAAGAAGAACTGAGTGGTCGCGAAGTCAACAACCTTAAGTTTTTCAGCAAGTAGGCGACGGTCAGTTGCAAGATCTGGTGAACGAGGGTGCCCTTCAGGATGAGCAGCAACACCGATTGACAAATCAGCAATCTCGCGTAAATGTTCAACTAAATCAGTTGCATATTCGTAGTCGCTCGGCCGAGCATCAGCTGGATCTTTCGGTGGATCACCTGCAAGAGCCAGGACATTTTCAACTCCGGCAGCGGTATAGGTAGAGATGATGTCTGCAATCTCATTACGAGTGTGACCAACACATGTGAGATGTGCCATCGCAGGAATGTTTGTTTCGCGTTCAATCCACAACACAGTGTCGCGTGTGTTCTCTCGGGTAGAACCGCCGGCACCGTATGTGACTGAAACAAAAGACGGGCTGAGAGATTCAAGTTCCGCAATCGTGCGACCAAGCGACATTGAACCAGCAGTTGTTTTGGGAGGCGAAAATTCAAAAGAGAATGTTCGTCCCGCCGCAAGGAGGTCACCAATACGTGCCATTTGTCTAGTCTACGACTTACCTAGTGACGGAAGTGGCGTGATCCGGTGAACACCATGGCCATGCCATGAGTGTTGGCTGCCGTGATGGATTCTTCGTCTCGCACACTGCCACCGGGTTGGAAAATTGCAGTGACACCAGCGGCAGCCAACTCTGAAACCGTATCGCCGAATGGGAAAAAAGCATCGCTCGCAGCGACTGAACCGGAGGCATGGTCGCCTGCTCGCCCAATAGCTAACCGTGCCGCATCAATGCGGTTTGGCTGTCCCCCGCCAATGCCGACAACGGTGTCGCCATGAGCGAGCACGATGGCATTGCTCCATGTCGCTGCAACTGTTT